>JADYZI010000234.1 GCA_020853255.1 Acidobacteriota bacterium | reverse complement strand
TATTCTTTTGGGCGCCGGCGTAGATCATCGAATATTTTTCTATGTCGATCGGTTTTGAAAGGAGGTTTGATGATGCGTCGCAGACTACCGGCAGGCCTTCGGCTTCGAGATCGTACGGGAATTCGACACCGTCAATTGTTTCATTTGCAACATAGTGGACATACTTCGCTCCCGGCGTAAATCTTAACTCGTCCCGTAACGGTATCCGATCGTGACCGGCAGCCTTTGACGAAGAAACTATGTTCACCGTGCCGAACTCGGCTGCCCGTACGCTTGCCTTTTCGCTCCATGTGCCGGTAAGAATATAATCGGCCATGCCTCCGGCGAGAAAGTTCATCGGGACCATTGAAAATTGCAGGCTTGCACCGCCCTGTAGGAACAGCACGCGGTAATTCTCGGGGATTTGCAGCAGGCTGCGCAACCTTTGTTCGGCTGACCGCAGAACGGCCATGAACTCATCCGAGCGGTGGCTGAGTTCCATAATGCTGATACCGGTGCACTTAAATGACAACATTTCAGCCTGTGCCTGCTCAAGGACAGGTGTCGGCAGCGTGGCCGGGCCGGAGTAAAAATTGAAAGCTCGTTTGGTCATTTTGGCTGTTCTGAAATACGGTTTTACGATAGCATAGGGCCGAGCGCCGGAAGAACCCCACAGTGCTTCGATTTTATTCTTGAATTGGGTTAAGATACTGGAAAATAAGCAAACTCGCCGCACCGGCCCAGCATCCTAGATGCTCCGTTGCCATCACAGGCGGCGATTCCTCGGAGGTTCCAAATGATTCGCAAATTTTTCTTATTCTCGATGTTTATTTCGATCGCCGCGCTTGCGGCGGCTGATAGTGTTTTTGCCCAAGCCGGAGCGCAGGTTCGCGGTGAGGTGAAGCTGACCAAGGCTGACGGGACGGTCGTTCCGGTCGAGGATGCGGTAATTGAAGCGTTCCGTACTGATTCAGGCAAGGGCGGGCCACCGGCTTCAAAGACGAACAAGCGCGGTGCTTTCGTTTTTGCTTTTGTTCCGTTCGGCCAGACGTTCGTGATTTCGGTCAGTGCCCCTGGCATTGAACCGGCGATCCAGCCCAACGTCAAGGCTGGCCAGGAGAACATTGTCATCAATGTTAAGGAGGGCGATGGACGCAAGTTTACAGAGGCCGAGATTCGCCAGGCCTTGGCGAGCGCTCCGACCACACCCTCGGGCGAGATGACGGCCGAGGAGAAAAAGGCCCAGGCTGAGTTTGAAAAGCAGAAGGCCGAGATCGAGGCAAAGAACAAGAAGATCGAGTCAGAGAACGCGCTCATCTCCCAGGCTCTCAAGGATGGGAACGCCGCTTATAATGCAAAGGACTGGAACCTGGCGATCACGAAATACACCGAGGGTATAAATGCCGCCCCGAACTTTGCGGGAAGCGCTCCGGTCCTGCTTAATAACAAAGGTGCGGCGCTGCGTGAGCGGGCCGTTGCCAAATTTAATACAACGGTAAAACTCACTGATCTGAGCGCAAAGGTCGAGGGATATAAGGCTGTAAAGGCGGACCTCGGCGAGGCGGCTGATGCTTATAACCGCTCGCTGACCTTGCTGAAGAACGCCCAGCCGACGGAGATAGCCGACCCCAAGAACAAGGAATCGCAAACCCTGACGGCACTGAATGGCGTACGCGACACCTTCCGATTGATGGCCCAGACCGAGCAGGTTGATGACACAAAGATAGAGCTTGCGAAGTCGCTGATACCTGAGTATCTGGCGAGCGAGACGGACGCCGTGCGCAAGGCACAGGCGCAGATGATCCTCGGCGATCTGTATCGCGTGGTAGGCGATGCCGACAACGCGATAACCGAATATCGAAAGGTATTGGAAACGTCGCCGGATAACCTTGACGCAATGGCTGGCCTTGGGCTGAGCCTTGTTAATGCAGGATATATAAGCAACAACAAGGAACAGCTGCAGGAAGGTGCGAATATCCTTCAAAAGTTCGCATCGGCAGCGCCGGATAATCATAAATTCAAGGCGGATGCAGTAGGGCTGATCGAGAATCTGAAGGCGGAACAGAAGATCACTCCGCAAAAGACGGCGCCGGCTCGACGCAGAAACAATTAGGTATGTTCCGATCATTTGACTTGGGCCGCGCCGGATATGGTCCCGCGCGGCCCGTTTCAATTATGGAAATAGTTATCCGCACACCTGAACCGGCCGACCTCGACACGATCTTTCAAATGATGCGGCGATTTGCCGCGTTCGAAGGTCTAACGGAGTACATGACTCCTGACCCCGCCGAACTGCGCGCCGCCGTCTTTGGCGAGAGAGCGTTCGTTGAGGTGCTGTTAGCCGTTTGCGGTGATGTTCCGGCGGGCTATGCGATCTTTTACCCGCATTTTTCCAGCTTTCGCGGCGAAACCGGCTACTTTCTGGAAGACATCTATATTGACGAGGCCTTTCGCGGATCGGGCGTCGGTAAAGCGCTTCTGCGGGCAATCGCCCGGCGCGGCCGCGAACGCGGGTTCACGCGGATAGATTTCCAGGTGTCGGCGTCAAACTCGAACGCTATCAGTTTCTATCGGTCACTCGGTGCCGTTGCAAATGAGGACGAACGTCATTTCAAATTCTCCAATGCGGCGTTCGACAAACTGGCACTTTAGTTCCTTTCGCGCCCGCCTGTCACAAAACCACTCTTACCGGTGTTCTCCTAATGACTAACCGATATCACTTTATCTGGAAACGGAGGAATTCATGCGTAAGAACACTATCCTTGGAATTATCGGCCTCGGGGCCATTGTGATGTTTATCAGTGCGGGCGTCGTGCTCGGACAAAACGCCATCACGGGCGAATGGAAGGCCGAGGCGAAAAAGGGCGAAAAGCTCCAGCTGAGCTTTGAACGAAAGACAGGGCGAGGCCGGAATCAGCATGGCGGGAGCTTTGACCTTAGCGATCTGCAGGGCTTAAACCGTGCGGATACCGAGAACGGGCGTGTCAGCTTTCGCCTTGTGCGCGAAGCGGGCACCATCGAGTGCGAAGGCACATTCGCCAACGGCCGCGGTTCGGGCACGTTTCGATTTGTGCCGAACATGGCCTTTGTCGATACGATGAAGGGCCGCGGCTTTGACATGCAGTCCGACAAATGGCGAAACGGCAGCAGCGACGACACCATCGAAGACCGACTTTTTTTGGCCGCAACGCTGAACGTGACGACCGCGCTTGCTGATGATCTGCGATCGGCAAATTTCCCTGACCTCGATTTCGGCGACCTTGTAAAAGCCGCCATCTTCAAGATCGACGGAAAATTCATGTCCGAAATGAAGGCGACCGGCTTCCCGAATCTGAGTATGGAAGACCTGGTCAAGGCCCGTATTTTCAAGATCGATTCCGAATTTGTCCGGCGGACGCGCGAGATGGGTTTTGGGACCAATGATTTCGAAAACCTCGTCAAATTCAGCATCTTCAAGGTGACCCCGGAATTCCTGAACGAACTAAAGGCCGAAGGCCTGACCGATCTGACCTCGGAGGATGTCGTCAAGCTGCGTATCTTCAAGATCGACGCCGCCTACGTCCGCGACGCCCGCGCGACCGAACCCAACATCACGGTCGAACAACTCGTCCAAAAACGCATCGGCGTCCGCCGCTAGATCTCGGAAGCTTGTTCATAATCATCCTAGAGGTCCCCCGCAAACCCCGGGGGCTTTTTTCTGCTTGCTGTTCCCAAAAGCTGTCCAACCACCGATCGGCCCAAAAAGCGGCGATACGCCGGTTCCGACTCTCTACAACCGATAACCCTGGGTTTGGACCGCTTCCGCGCGGAAAGCATCGCGGAATTGGCATTCGATTCTTAATCTATTAGATTATAGGGACCCCCGTTTCTCACGGATCGCTGTTCATAGAGATCTGCCCACTCGACGAATGTATCCAGAATGAAGCATTTACTATTTGCTGCGCTGATGTTTGTTGCGGGGGCGGGCGTTTCCGTTTCGGCGGCGGTTTATGAGGTAAAGCCGGGAACGGCGATGGACACGATCGGAGAGGTTCCGTGGGCTACGTTGCAGCCCGGCGACACGGTGCTGATCTATTGGCGGGCCCAAGGTTATGCGGAAAAATGGGTGATCGGCCGAAGCGGAACACCCGCGGCCCCAATAACCGTCCGCGGTGTTCCCGGGCCGAACGGCGAGCTGCCCGTCATCGACGGCCGCAATGCTGTAACCGCGCCGGGGCTGAATTTTTGGAGCGAAAGCCGCGGCGTAATAAAGATCGGCGGCTCGAACGTACCGGACAGCACGCTTGCCGCGAACATCGTGATCGAGAATCTAGATATTCGCAGCGGCCACCCTAGCTATACTTTCACGGACGATTCCGGCGCGCAACAGACATACTCCACAGCGGCCTCGTCGATCTTTGTCGAACTTGGCGAGAATATTACTGTCCGCAATTGTCTGATCCATGACAGCGCGAACGGCTTTTTTGTCGCGTCAAGCGATGATACCGTTTCAAGGAACATTCTCGTCGAAGGGAACTATATTTTTGGTAACGGCGTTTCCGGCAGTATTTATCAACATAATAATTACACTGCCGCCTACGGTATAACATTTCAATACAATCGGTTCGGCCCGCTCCGGTCGGGTGCTCCCGGTGTTAATTTGAAAGACCGGTCCGCCGGGCTTGTTGTTCGATATAACTGGATCGAAGGCGGCAACCGTAATCTTGATCTGGTTGACGGCGAGGACAGCTCGATCATTCGCAACGCCCCCGAATACCGCAAAACCTTTGTCTATGGAAACATCCTGATAAAGCAGGACGGCGGCAACAATCAGGCCGTCCATTACGGCGGCGACAGCGGCGACGAGCCGAATTATCGAAAAGGCAAACTGTATTTTTACAACAACACGCTCTATTCGATACGGGCGGGAAACTCTG
>JADYZI010000233.1 GCA_020853255.1 Acidobacteriota bacterium | reverse complement strand
TGATCAATGCGTCTTGCTTAAGCCCGAAGGTGATAGCCCAGCCTGCGAAGAGCGACATTATATAAGCGGGCAGCAAGATGTAGCGATATTGCATATGCAGTATCGGGAAAACAACGAACACAACCATCGACACTAGGCCGAGAAGCAGGATCCTGGCAAAGGCACTCCTGCGAATCGTGAGCAGAGCACCAAACGTCCCTGCCAACAAAAAGAAGGGTCCGAGGGCATTGTATAGAGCATAGATAAAATCTATAGATAAGTGTGTGTAACCGCTAAGCGTCGGAGAATAAAGGATGTCCAAATTGGCGACATTCCAAAACGTTGTCCTGAAATCCAAAACAAATCGGATATGGTCAACAAAACGGCTCGGACTTAGAAGTATCCCGCTTGCCAGGATAAATCCCAAAAGACCTGACAGAACAAGTACAAGGCTGGGGCGCCAATGTGCCAACGGAGTTTCATTCGAAGAACGTCGGTAGCGGTGAGCGAATATCAACCCGATCAGAGCCGTGCCGACCGGGGCATACGCTTGGTCCTTGGTAGCGACCGCAATGGCGGAGATGACCCCCAAGGATATGGCTCGCCGCGTCGTAAATCCCGAGACCAGACACTTTGCCACTAGTAAGAGCACCAAGCTCAACCAAAATAGCACGGGAACATCCAGGTTCCCGGTAGCAGAATAGTAGATCATGGGAGTCGAGAGCGCTGCGATGCTTCCGGCATATCGGGCCGTCCTTTCGTCCCACAGTACTTTCGCCGTCAAATATGCGTTCAGAACAACACCCGCCGCCATCGCCAGCGTTATGACCCGTCCGATCAAGACCAAATGACGAAGGGTTGACTCCGGGTCTTTGAGGCCATAGGGAAAGGTTGGCGTGGTAGGCCCTATTCCGTTAGTTAGGTACAAGTAGCCAAAATACG
Source organism: Acidobacteriota bacterium (assembly GCA_020853255.1). The sequence continues at coordinate 3,513 of JADYZI010000233.1, read as the reverse complement.
GTACGTAAGAAACTCCTAAGAGCAGATAGTGGAACAGCGGATAGGCAGTCCACCAACCCGGTTTGGCCGAAATGAGATTGGAAAGCTCCGAGAGGGTCTGGAGCCCGTTTACCGAGTCAATATCCCAGCCGTGAACATTTTCGCTGCGAACCGCGTATGGTAGTCCCCAGAAAATACCCGGCAGATATGCGAGCATTGCAACAAGGCCAAAGAGCGCCTCCTGAAGGTGTTTACGTAGTCGGGCAGACAAGCTGGTGAGGATCATCTTGTATCGCATAGCGCGTTTTGCGGCAGGCTACTGACGCGAATATGTCTAGTCTAGCTCGATCTAAGAACTGAACGCATCGAACAAATATGCCATCCGGTAGGCCTACCCTTTCGAAGAAAAACTCACCTGATCATACCGAAAAACTTGAGGGATTCGGCTTCGATATCATTGACCGGTCAGGATCGTCCAAGCAGCAAACTGCCGCCCCAAATGTATATCGAGCACAGGATGGCTTCTCCAAAAAGGATCGCGCAAAGGAACTTGTAGAAGTTGAGCCGCACGATCCCGGCGACGTAGCAGACGGCGTCCGTCGGAGCGAAAGGAAAGAATGCCCAAGCGGCAACGAACGCGAGTCCCCATGGCGTCTCCATTCGGCGGTGAATTGAATGCACGAGATCGGGTTTTCGCTTTTCAAAGAAGTCGTCAAAGCCGAGAGCCTCCGAAAAGAAGTAGATCATCGTGGACGAGAGGGCGATTCCGATGATCGAGACCAAAAATACGGCAACCGGCTCTGTCGGAAATAGGATCGTCCCGGCGATGACGAGCGGTGTGCTCGGAAGCAGCGTCAGCCCTCTTAGGATGGAGATCAGAATGTATGCGATCCAAATGTTGCCGGCGTTTGCTTTAAGGAAAATGGCAATATTTGTCGCGGAGAATGCTGCGGGATCTGAAATGTAAAGAATGATGGCGGCGAATATTATCGCCGCCCAAGCTCCGATCAAAGTTATGCGAATGATCTTTGAAATGTTCGAGATATTCGTCATTCGCGTTTCATACGACCCGCTCTACGCGGATGTTCCCGCGGCCTCCAGATCGGGCCGCCAGCGCAGAACGGGTTTGCGTGCTGCGGCAGCTTCGTCGAGGCGGCCGATTCGAGTGGTATGTGGAGCGTTCTTTACGAGCTCGGGATTCTCGCGGGCCTCGCGGTCGATGTCTATCATTGCCTCGGCGAATGCGTCGAGATCCGCACGGCCTACTGATTCTGTCGGCTCCATCAGCATTGCTCCTTCGACAACGAGCGGGAAATAAACGGTCATCGGGTGGAATCCGTAATCGATAAGGCGTTTTGCGATGTCGAGAGTTACGACGCCGTTCTTTGCCTGATTCTTGTGCGAGAAAATGGCCTCGTGCATTCCATCGGACGGGAACGGTTTTTCAAACGTACCTTCGAGTTTATGGCCGAGATATCGTGCGTTCAGGACGGCGGCTTCCGTCGCCTCCTTAAGACCGTCGTTCCCATGGGTGTAAATGTACGAAAGGGCACGCACCATCATCCCAAAGTTGCCGTAAAAAGCTTTGACGCGGCCGATCGTTGCGGGTGCGTCGTTGTTTAGGACGAATGTGCCGTCCGAGTTCTTCTCAATACGGGGAACCGGAAGATATTTTGCAAGTTCTGCGGTGCAGCAGCATGGGCCGCAGCCCGGGCCGCCGCCGCCGTGCGGCGTAGAGAATGTCTTGTGCAAGTTAAGGTGGATCACGTCAACGCCCATATCGCCCGGGCGTGCAACACCGACAAGGGCGTTCATATTTGCCCCATCCATATAGACGAGGCCGCCTGCGTTGTGAACTGTTTCGCAGATCTCTTTTATATTGCGCTCGAAGATGCCGACCGTGTTCGGGTTTGTGAACATCACGCCCGCGACGCCGCCTTCGGAGCAAAGCTCGCGAAGATGATCCATATCCGTGATGCCGTCGGCGGTCGAGCGGATAGTCTTGACGGTAAAGCCGGCTAGTGCCGCCGATGCCGGGTTTGTGCCGTGTGCAGAATCCGGAATGAGCATAACACGGCGTTCTTTTGATGCTTCGCCGTCGCGTTCGTCGAGGAATGCACGAATGAGCATTACGCCGGTCATCTCGCCCTGGGCTCCGGCGGCAGGCTGCAGCGAAACACCCGGCAGGCCTGTGATCTCGGCCAGAGCTTCCTGGAGGCGATATATCAGCTCAAGTGCACCTTGCGATTCTTCGCCCGGGGCAAGCGGATGAAGCTCGGCAAATCCGGGGATCCTTGCGACCTTCTCATTGAGCCGCGAATTGTACTTCATCGTGCAGGAACCGAGCGGATAAAGGCCGAGATCGATCGAGTAATTCCACGTGGACATACGCGTAAAGTGTCGAACGACGTCAACCTCCGAGACCTCGGGAACGTCCGCCAGATCGTCGTCGCGGCGAAAAGCTGCCGGAATAAGTTCGTCGATATTCGCGGCCTCGACATCGAGTTTCGGCAAACGATAGCCAATTCGGCCGGTCTGCGAACGCTCGAAGATCAGGGCCTCATTCTGCGACGGATGCTGTGTAACTTTCTTAATGCTCATAATTCGTTAATCTCTATTCTGTCGTGCGCTTGTTGCCGGCGAAGGCGATCTCATAAATCTTTACGCGGGCAATCCCTTCTTTGCGACGTTGCTGACCACTTCGCAAAAGCGGTCAAGTTCCCATAGTGTTGTATAAACATTCGGCGTTATGCGAATGCCGGTAAATTCCGGATGAACGATCGGTGTCGTGAAAATGTGATGCTTGTCCATCAAGTAACTGCCGAGCTTTACGGGGTCGATGCCTTCGATCTTAAAGTTCGCGATCGCGCAAGATTGTGCCGGATCGAACGAAGTGTTGAACCCGACCTTCGGGATCGCCTTAAGATTATTCATCCAATAACGCGAAAGGTATCTTAAGCGTTCCTCTTTGCGTTTGCCGCCGATGGCGTTGTGGAAGAGAACCGCTTCGCCGATAGCTAGCCGCATTGCCGCCGAATGTGTTCCGATCTCCTCGAATTTGCGGATATCGTTCTTGTTCTTGTCCTCACTCGCCATCAAGGCCCAGATCTTCGAGATCTTGTCCTTTTTCACATAGAGCATTCCCGTACCTTTCGGTGCGTAAGTCCATTTGTGAAGCGAGGTGCCGAAATAATCGCAGCCAAGATCGTCACGTTTGAAATCGATCTGTGCAAAGGAATGTGCTCCATCGACGATCGTCTCGATCCCGCGTTTCCGTGCCATTTCGCAAACGCGTTTTACGGGCGTGATCTGGCCGGTAAGGTTGATCTGGTGCGAGATCAGTATGAGGCGCGTACGCGGCGTGATCGCTCGTTCATAGGCCGCGGCAATGTCGTTGACGTCAGTCGGAGCTATGGGGACTTGGACAAGCTTTAGCTTCAGTCCCTCGCGGAGTTCACGCTGACGGAGCGTCGTCAGCATACGCGGATAATCCTGCGTATTTGCGATGATCTCGTCGCCGGACTTCAGATCCAT
>JADYZI010000232.1 GCA_020853255.1 Acidobacteriota bacterium | reverse complement strand
GCAAGATCGCGATCCTCGGCATTCCGTCCGACCAATTCGCCATCGACTGGAAGACGGTCATCTTCAATATGATCACCATCAAGGGCATTTACGGCCGCCAGATGTACGAAACCTGGTACCAAATGGCCAACCTGCTGGAGGCCGGCGTCGATATCAAACCCGTCGTCACCCATCGCTATTCCTACAAAGACTTCGAAAAAGGCTTCGAAGCCATCCGCGAAGGCAACTGCGGCAAGGTCGTCCTGGATTTCGTGGAGATGTAGATTTGCAATTTAGTACTTCTTATGAGCTGGACTAACTTAAGCGGAATTCCTCAGAGATCATTCACCTGCGGTTATTGTGGAAATTTGGTGAGTTCCGGCCTTGGCTCCCAATACGGAAGTGGGAGCAGTATCTACATCTGTACTCATTGTAAGGAACCAACATACTTCAGACTCGATGAACAATTCCCGGATATATCTACTGGAAAGGATGTAGCGCACTTGCCTCAGGATTTAGAAGATCTATACGGCGAGATCAGACGGAGCGTTGGATCCTCGTGTTACACCGCGTCGGTTCTTGCTGCGAGGAAACTCCTGATGAATCTGGGGGTTGCGCAGGGTGCGAAGGCTGGCGAATCATTCATAGCGTATGTCGAGTATCTTGCTAACAAGGGATTCGTACCGCCAAATGGCAAAGCGTGGGTTGACCATATCCGCAAGAAGGGTAACGAAGCAAATCACGAAATCGTACTAATGGGTAAAGACGATGCGGAGGAATTGATAGCATTTATTGAGATGTTATTAAAGTTCATCTACGAATTTCCGAATCGCGTACCTAAAGAATAAATCAACATTCCGACTTCAATCGAGCAAAGTGCGTGGAAGTTGAGAAATTAGCGCGAACGTTGTTTATATCAGGGGAAAGTCGGTTTCATCGCTTGTGGAATCGATCATTTCAGACGATAATCGGTTCCGGCGGACAGCGATATTTCAGGCAAAAGTCGAGTATTTTGGATAGGAACACGTCCCCAACGGGGACAAATGTAATAGCGTCGGGTGAAACCCGACGGAACTAAACGACATTCGAGATTGTCCCTGTAAGGGACACATTCCCAACGCGATCATTCGCCCCTTTCAGGAAGCGGCGAATGAATCGATGAGCGCCGGGTGAAACCCGACGAGCCAAATTGTCCATATCAGGACCGGCGGCGATTCACCTGGCACCATATCTAATGCCATTTGCTCATTTCCGGGTCAAGAGAGGACTAGATAATGTTGCAAGAAATGATACAGATGTGTATAATAAACCAATGGGCGTTGTTCGGGTGGTCAGCCCTGAACACGCAAGGGAAGTGGCGGCATGAGAGTGTGGAAAATGGCAAAGAGTGGCAAAATATGTAACGACGGGTTCACGAAACGCCGATGTTTGTCCCACCTTGTCCCACTTGTTCCATCGGAGCGGGGCGGGACAAAAATGGGGAGGTTCGACACTAGTTCGCTCTAAGTGCTTTAGAATGTATGAGTTCCTTTTCGAACAAAATTGGGGCGAAGGAGGGTGAAGGAATTGAGATCGCAGCAACAGACAGTAAATGGCAGGCAAGTATTTCAAAAACCCGAACGAGCAGGAAAAGGGGCCGAGCGGATGTCTCGTCATCTTCCTATTCCTTTGGCTGCTCTTGGCGGGCAGCACGATCATCGTGCTGATCCGTTGGCCGGGCATCGAGATCGTCGCTCTCAACGTCGGCCTTCTCATCGCCGTAACCCTTGCGATCAGGTTCATTAAAGGCTAGCACGTAAGGGCAAGGGTAGCACTTGAGACGAACCCGTATGGTGCGCAGGCAGATGATAAGATAGGAGCTATATGCAGGAGGACGTAAGGTCGTCGGAAGAGTGGCAGTTCGGACGGCTTCGCAATAGCAACGTTTTTATGACAATTTATATCGATGACCTCGTCCGCAATGGCTATAAAAACGACGTCGGCAAACTCGGCGCCTTGACATCAGCCAGCCACGTCGAAAAGCCACCGAAGGAAAAGGAAACATCAATTCCATGAAAAAGTGGATAATCGGCGGAATGGCTCTAGGTTTGCTTGTCTTCGCCATCGTGAAGTATTGGTGGCTGTTTTACCTAATTCTCGTTCCACCCTACAAGGGTGACCAATTTCAGACTTGGGAAACTCGGGGCCAGAAGTTCAAACTCCGCGTCAACGCTTACCATGAAGCGAACGGTGGATTCGTCCCAGGTGCGTATTACACATTCTCATCGGCGCAGATTGGATCAGAAGAATGGACTGAGGTAATGACCTTCCGTCACGATGATCCGATAGACATTCAAACCGAAAAGGTAAGGATCGTAAGCGACGACGTCGCCTTTCTCTTTATGGGTTGGCAAATGGCGAGCACTTCTGATGGGGGTGAAACGTGGATGACTTGGAGCTCTTGTGGCAAGGCTGAACTTAAGGCTTGTAACTATGAAGGCATCAAGTCAGTCGAAATGTCGACAGACGGACATGGGAGAATGACTTTGAGCCCAATTCCCGACGCTTCACCAGAGCCAACACTAACCACGCAGGATTTCGGCAAAACGTGGAACTAGAAATGAAGGACACCGTGGACGTAACATTCCTTCGCAAGCTGGAGGTAGCCATATTACTGTCTTGAGGAATTACATTTAGCGTATGTATTCAAATTTCAAAGACATCTACAGAGTACGATCAATGGCATCCGCGAGGTAGGGCTTTATAGATCTGAGCGCGTGATAGACGGCCCCCAGGATGCGCGATTGTGTTAGAATCCGACTATGGCAACGGCGAATATACAAGAACGAAAGTTGGAACTGATCCAGTGGTTATCGGTTATCGACGACGCTTCGCTCATCGAAAAGGTCGCAAAGGTTCGTGATGAAAGCGTCAGAGACTGGTGGAGCGAGATATCTGAGGCCGAAAAGGAATCGATCGCAAAAGGGGTCGACCAAGCAGATGCCGGACAACTAAGGTCTCATTCTGAAGCAAGGGCGAAATATGAGAAGTGGTTATAGGATCCTGTGGACCGACCACGCCCTTGATGAACTTGATGCAACTGTCGATTATCTTCAACTTAAATTCTCCGGCGCCGAGATATCGCGACTCGCGACAGCCATCGAATCGACGATCAGTAATATCGCTTCCAATCCTCTGATGTATCCAGAATCTGGCAAAGCTAGCGGCGTTCGAAGAGCCGTGATCTTGCGATTCAATTCCTTGTATTATCGGTTGAACAGCGACAGCGAGAGTATAGAGATAATTTCATTTTTTTCGAACAGACGGGATCCGGAACTCAAAGAGTTTTAGCACATTCTATGTACGGACAATTTCAAAAACATCTACAGAGCACGATCGAGGGCATCCGCGAGGCGGGGCTTTATAAATCGGAGCGTGTGATAGACAGCCCACAGGACGCGCGGATTCATGATAATATGGCTACGTTATGCAAACTGTAGAGGCAATAATCGATAAAAACGGGACGGTCCGGCTTTTGGGTGATGTAAGGCTTCCAAAGGTTCGGCGGGCCTTGGTCACAATACTCGATGAAGAACCGATCGATACATTTGTTTCTGGTCTTGAGCCTGCCAAAGACCATCCCAAGAAGCAAAGGACAGCCGGATTGAATAAGGGGATGATCTGGGCCAGCGATGACTTTGACGCTCCGTTGCCCGATGAGTTCTGGTTGGGAGACAAATGAGCCAGAATATTCTTTTTGACACCCACACCTTTATTTGGTGGGCGGATGAACCTTCCAAACTATCTTTATCTGCTCTTTCCGCATTAGAGAATGAGGACAGTGTTCTTTTCTTGAGCGATGCCAGTGTCTGGGAGATGCAGATAAAGTCTCAGCTCGGTAAGCTCGATCTGAAGCTTCCACTCAGTGAGTTGATCGAAAGCCAGAAAATAAGTAATGACGTTGAGATTTTGCCAATCGATACGGAACACATTCTGCGTCTGAGTAGCTTTCCGTTTCATCATAAAGACCCTTTCGATCGGTTGCTATTATCGCAGGCGGTAAGTGAGAATCTTTCATTAGTGAGTGTCGATGAGATCTTCGACGCTTACGGAATTGACCGCCTTTGGTAGCTTCTATGTACACCAATTTCAAACAACATCTACAGAGCACGATCGAGGGCATCCGCGAGGCGGGGCTTTATAAATCGGAGCGTGTGATAGACAGCCCGCAGGATGCGAGGATCGATGTCGGCGGCAATTCAGTCCTGAATATGTGTGCCAACAACTATCTCGGTTTGAGCGATCATCCGGCGATAGTTGAGGCGGCGAGAAAGTCGTTGGACGAATGGGGCTACGGCTTGTCGAGCGTGCGGTTCATCTGCGGCACGCAGGCGATCCACAAAGAGCTGGAGCGGAAGATCAGTGAATTCTTGGGCACCGAGGACACGATTCTTTACACGAGCTGCTTTGACGCGAACGGCGGACTTTTCGAGACGCTGCTTGACGAGGAAGACGCGATCATCTCCGACGAACTCAACCATGCGAGCATCATCGACGGCGTTCGACTGTGCAAGGCTCAGCGATTCCGGTACAAGAACAGCGACATGGCCGACCTCGAAGCGAAGTTGGAGGAAGCGAAATCTGCTCGATTCAAGATAATCGCGACCGACGGCGTATTCTCGATGGACGGCTACATCGCGAAACTGCCGGAGATCTGCGACCTCGCCGAGAAGCACGATGCGTTGGTGATGGTCGATGATTCGCACGCCGTCGGATTTATGGGGAAAACCGGCCGCGGCGTGCACGAGTATCACGATGTGATGGATCGTGTCGATGTTATTACTGGCACGTTGGGCAAGGCTCTCGGCGGAGCAAGCGGCGGTTACACAAGCGGCAAGAAGGAGATGATCGAACTGCTAAGACAGCGTTCGCGGCCGTATCTGTTCTCGAACTCCGTCGCACCGCCGATCGTCGCCGCGTCGATCGCCGCGATCGATCTGCTTACGCAGTCAACCGAACTGCGCGATAAGCTGATGGAGAATACGCGTTATTTTCGCGAGAAGATCGCATCGATCGGGCTCGAAGTCCTCCCGGGCGAGCATCCGATAGTTCCGGTGATGTTTGGCGAAGCAGAACCGGCGGTAAAGATGGCCGAGAAGATGCTCGAAAAAGGTGTGTATGTGATCCCGTTCTCGTTTCCCGTCGTCCCGAAAGGAAAAGCCCGTATCCGCACACAGGTTTCAGCCGCACATTCGAAAGAAGATCTCGACTTTGCGATCAACGCTTTTGAAGAATCTATGCGGGGCGTAGTCTCAAAACCGTGACTGAGCACCGCTAGATGGGCTCCCAGATGAGAAAAGG
>JADYZI010000231.1 GCA_020853255.1 Acidobacteriota bacterium | reverse complement strand
TTACCTCGGGCGGCCGCGGCCCTGTTCAATTGGGAATGCAAAGAAGACCGGCTATCGTGATCGGGATCATTGTGCTCCTGTACATCGCTCTTCGGCTGTGGCGGCTTGGCGATGCATGCCTCTGGTTTGACGAGATATTCAGTATCCATGCCGCCGAACACTCATGGAGCGGTTTGGTCCCGTTCGTTGCCAAGGACCTGATCCACCCGCCGCTGTTCTATTTCCTATTGAAATTGTGGATAGCCATCGGCGGCGAGGGCCAAATCTGGCTGCGGCTGTTTCCGGTCATTTTCGCCGCGCTCGCGCTTATTCCATTCTGGTTGTTGTGCCGCGAATTGAAACTTCGCTCGGTTACGGTGGTCGTCGCGTTTGGGCTGTTTGCGGTGAACGGCTCGATGATCAAATATGCGCAGGAAGTGCGAATGTACAGCCTGCTTATGTTCCTCTCGTTGACCTCTATCTGGCTTTTCTCACGTTTCTTTTTTCGCGGCAAGAGCTTTTGGGTGTTGGTTATCGCAAATATTCTGTTGGTGTATTCACACTATTTCGGCTGGTTCGTCGTTGCGGCTGAAGTGACCGCGATACTATTGGCCCAGCGGATCAAGCTGCTTCAGATCCTGTTGATGTCCGGCGTCGTTGCCGCTTCATTCGCCCCATGGCTGTTTGCGCTTTTTCATTTCGCAGAGCCGGGTTCGGACGTGCGGCAGAATATCGGATGGGTGCCGCGGCCCGGGATCAGGTCGTTTTTGGACCTGGCATTTGATCTTGTCGATCCGTTCTATTTTCAACAGAATTCCCTCGAACCAACCGCGAATTTCATCCTTGCTGTTCCGATGGCCATTATCATCGTCGGAGGGTTGGTTGTGTATTTGCTGAGTTTCGGGCATGAGGAAAGCCGGGACCGCGTTTTCTTTCTGCTCGGTTTTTGCGTGGTTCCCATATTTGTTGCATTTGTACTGAGTTGGATGCTGCCGGTGTCAGTATGGGGTTCGCGGCATCTGATCATTATTTTCCCCCCGGTATTTCTTTTGGCCGCCCATGTCTTATGCAGCGAACGCTTCGGAAAATGGAAATTCGCTTTGATCGGGCCGGCTGCCATTCTCATCGTTGCTGCCTTTGTGCAGTTTGTTCGGGCCGGCCAGCGCGAGGATATTTGGTGTACTTGGGAACGCCTCGAACATGAACTGCCCAGTCGCGGGCCTAGATCGGTGTATGTTTTCGAAGACCTGGTTGCATATCAACTATGGTTTGCAACCCGCGCCGATGGGGAAACAGCGATCGTTAAAGTGAATGGTGTGCCCGGCGTTGACGAAGATAAGGCCTACTTTCTTCCGCGCGGATTCGGCGCGGTAAGGCAGATCAAGTTGAATGAGATCGACGCCGATCGTTTTTGGGTGATGTTTAGAAATGATGACTGGAACGAAAAAAAGCCGCCGATCAACGCATTGGCCGGCCTCGGATACTCCGTCCGACAGGTTGCAGCGATCAGGACAAGATCCGGAACCGCTTTCGTGGCGGAAGTGAAGCGATAGGCCGCTCTATCGGCGCTTCCAGCGAACTCCGTCCTTGGTATCTTCCAGAATAATTCCTTTTTCCGCCAATTCATCACGGATCTCGTCGGAACGCGCGAAGTTGCGGTTACGGCGGGCTTCCTGGCGTTCTTCGACAAGCGCTTCGACCTCAGAATCAAGGCAAACAACTTCCTCAGGGCCAAAGATACCAAGTACCGAATCAAATTTCTCGATCGTATCAAGGATAGTTTCGCGGTCATCGGCGCTTAGTCCTTGTTTACTCAGGATCGTGTTGACCTCGCGGACCATGTCATGGATAGCAGCGAGCGCGGCGGCCGTGTTGAAATCGTCGTCCATCGCGGCTTCGAATTTTTCCAGTGCGACAGTGGCGGAAACACGTCCGGTAGGGAGTGTGCCTCCCTCGCCACCGCTTGGGTTTCCGCCGCTGGCAGCCGTATCCCGAACTAGCGAGCGAAAATTGCGCAGACGCTCAACCGTCGATTCGGCGGCTTTTAAACCTTCAAATGTGAAGTTCAACTGCTTGCGCGTCGGAACGGACAACAGTAAATAGCGGATCGCAAGAGCTGAATAACCCTGGTCGCGAAGATCGCGGAACGTAAAGAAATTTCCCTTTGATTTAGACATCGTCACGTCGTCGATCTTTAGGAATTCGCTGTGGATCCAGTATTTTGCAAATAGCTTTCCGGTCGCGCCTTCACTTTGAGCGATCTCGTTTTCGTGATGCGGGAACTGAAGGTCCTGGCCGCCGGCGTGTATGTCAAAGGTCTCGCCGAGATATTTCATCGACATCGCCGAGCACTCGATGTGCCAACCCGGACGCCCACGGCCAAACGGAGCGTCCCAACCAGGCTCTTCGTCCTCGCCAACGAGTTTCCAGAGAGCAAAATCGCGTGCATCTTCTTTCTCGTACTTGTCCGTATCGATCCGATCGCTGCCGCCGGTGATGTTGCCTTCAAATTTGATCCGCGAAAGCTTTCCATATTCGGGAAACGCGGCGATGCGATAATAGATCGAGCCGTCGGATTCGTAGGCGTGGCCGTTTTCGATCAGCTTCGCAATGATCTCGATCATCTCGGCGATATGGTGCGTCGCCCGCGGCGTCACCTCTGGCCGTTCGTTTCCAAGCGCGTCGAAATCTTCCCAAAAATATTGAATGAACGGTGCGGTAAATTCGTCGATGCTGATGCGGCGTTTGGCGGCCTCATTTATGATCCGGTCGTCGATGTCAGTCAGGTTGAAAACGTGCTTGACCTCATAGCCCTTAAACTTCAAATACCGGCGAAGAATATCCGCGAATACGAACGTGCGAAAGTTCCCAATATGCGCGAAATTCCAGACCGTGGGCCCGCAAACGTACATTCGCACCGTATTGTTTTCAAGCGGCCGAAATTCTTCCGTCTGACGAGTTAATGTGTTGAAAAATTTGAGCATAAACGATCGGTCGATACAGCTTTGAGCCGTAAGCTATAAACTATCAATAATCAGCTAATCCGAAAAGCGGGCTTGCGAGTTTAGATCTCCATCGATAAAGCAGGCTTTTGCTTCATCAGAGAAAAGCCGCTCGCGGCTATAAAATTTTAACGGATAGTCTTTATCGAACTTCTCGATGACCTCGTTTGCCTTATCCAGGAGGGAAGCCCCGTTTCTTGCGGCGTTGAAAATTGCGACCGTCCGCATCCAGAAGATAGTCAGAGTTTCGTGATACGGCATCTCTTTTGCGAGATCGACCGCGAAAGCGTTCCGAAGCAGCGAAAAAATACCCGACCGCATCTTTTCGGTCGCGGCGTCGATGTTGTGGTTGTTCAAGTAGAATAATGCGACGACCAGATGTTCGGCGTGGTGCCAATCTTCTCGTCGGATGGTGCCGTCTTCAAAACTCCGGACAAGTTCAAATATTTCATTTTCATCGGCGTAGTGTTTCATCGTCTTGTTGTTTGCCCTTCAAAGGCATAAACTTAGGACATAGCAATTGATCATTTAGGGAGGGACAGACCATGAGTGTTTTGACAGATATTAAAACCATTCGCGACCGTGCGCGCCGCGAAATTCAGGATGGCGCCGTCACACAGGACTATTCGATCGACAAAGATCAAGCCATCAAATTATTGAACGAAGCCTTGGCGACCGAGATCGTTTGCGTACTTCGTTATCGTTTTCACTACTTCATGGCATCGGGCATCCATAAAGATGGGGCCGCGGCCGAATTCCTTGAACACTCGAACGAAGAGCAGCAGCATGCTGACCGAATAGCCGAACGAATCAAACAGCTTGGCGGCAAGCCGGAGATGAACCCGGCGGTCATTTCAAGGCTAAGTCATTCCGAATATGTCGAGGGCAACTCGCTCGAAGACATGCTTCGCGAAGACCTGGTTGCCGAACGCATCGCCATTCAATCGTACCGCGAGATGATCCAATTCTTCGGCGAAAAGGACCCGACCTCGCGGCGAATGCTGGAAGACATCCTAGCGGTCGAAGAAGAACATGCCGACGACATCGCCGACCTGTTGTTCGCCGTCGAACCGGACAATGTCGAAAATACAAGCAAGCTCTACTTTGCCGATGAGATCCCAGGCAAATCAGGAGCAGGCAGCAAAGTAAGCTCGGCAAAGACCCCGAAGAAGCCGGCCAAGGCCAAGTCAAGATCAGCACGGGCCTGATAGCCGGGATCCCATTTAAGAAAAGGCGATTGCGGCCGCAAACAGCCGCAATCGCCGTGTACCGTCATTACGGGCGCGCTAGGCCGCCGCTCTTACTTCGTCCTCATCCATAAACAGATATTTCTTCCATTCCGGACGCGACTCCGCGTAGTGGCATAGCAGCACGTGATCAAGTCCGAGACGCAACAGCTTTTGCGACGTTAGCAACGGCATACGCGCCTGTTCGGGTGTTCGATTACCCTTTCGCTGGTTGCATTTCACACATGCCGTGACCAAATTGGCCGGCGTGCTTTCGCCGCCCTGGGCCCGGGGCAGAATGTGATCAAGCGTCAGGTCCTTGGCGTGCTTGTGTTCACCGCAATACTGGCACCGATAGCGATCGCGAATATAGACGCGTGCCCGCTTCATCGTTGTTTCGGGCCGGTTGCGCCGCATATGGATATAATGACGCAACCGCACGACCGATGGTACAGGAAAGGTTGTCGAGGGCGAATGGAGCACGTTGTCACCATCGTTCTCTTCAACATAAACAGCGCCGCGAAACCAAAGACAGACCGCTCGTGCCACACCAACGGTCCCAAGCGGCTCATACGAAAAATTTAACAGCAATACTCGTCCGGTCAACAAACTCATTTTCCGCCTATATCTCAGGGCAGAAGGCGAGTGCTAACGAGCGTGCCAGGATCATTAAAATCACTCGTCGGAATCTACCCTGTAATGTAATATCAAATGCTTGATTTGCGCAAGCACTATATGTTGTTGTGTAACGAAAACGTGAGACAATATCTTGCCTGGAATGG
>JADYZI010000230.1 GCA_020853255.1 Acidobacteriota bacterium | reverse complement strand
CGGACCGGTGCAACTTTCGCTGTTTTTACTGCCTGCCGCACGGCGAGCCCTCGTGGGCGTACAAAGAAAAGCTGCTGACGCTGGAAGAACTTGCGTTCGTTTGCGAGGTATTCGTTTCACTTGGCATCACAAAAATTCGCCTGACCGGAGGCGAACCGCTGATTCGAAGGGATGTCAATGTGTTGGTCGAGAACCTTTCGCGGCTCAAGCCTGACTTGGCGGACATTGCCCTCACGACAAATGGCTACGATTTTGTGAGGCAGTCGGAAGCATTGCGGTCCGCGGGCCTCGATCGTGTGACTTTCAGCATCGACAGCCTTCGCCCCGACAGATTTCAAGAGATAACCGGCGTTGACGCCCTTGGCCGAGTACTCGATTCGATCGATGTGGCAAAGCGGCTTGGGTTCGCGCCCGTCAAGGTGAATGCTGTCGTCGTTCGCGGACGGAATGATGACGAACTTGTCGATTTCGCACGATTTGCCCGCGAGAACGATGTGAGTTTTCGATTCATCGAATTTATGCCGCTCGATTCGGGCCATGAATGGAACCGCGACATGGTAGTTGCGGGCCGCGAGATACATGATGCGATAAACGAGGTGTTTCCATTGCAGCTGAAAGAGGCGTCGCGTGGAAGCTCAACCGCGTGGAACTACACTTTTGTTGATAGTGCTCCCGGTGAGGTCGGCATTATCACACCGGTCACGAATCAGTTTTGCGGGGCGTGTTCACGGATCCGATTGACGGCCGATGGACAGATTCGAACGTGCCTTTTCTCGGCCGCCGAATACGACCTGCGCGGCGTGGTCCGCGGCGGTGCCTCTCGTGAAGAAATAGCCGACTTTATCCGCACTGCCGTATTGAAAAAAGAGCCGGGCCATCGTATCAATGACCCGGCGTTTGTACAGCCTGAAAGAACGATGAGCTTTATCGGCGGCTAAGGCCTAATTGCACTCTACCGTTGCTTCCCAATCCATGTTGGTCCCGCCAACCCGGCAGGAATAGGTTCCTGTGATGCGGTTGCCGTACATAGTTCCGGTGTACGTACAGGTGTTGCTGCCCATCCATGCCGCATCGGTCCGCTGGACCGTTACGCGGTTGCCGGATAGCTGGATGTCTAACACCGCCTCAGCACGATCAGTTCCGCGTGTCCAGATCGCATCATACGTTCCTCCTCTGCCCCGGCGTGTCCAAATGCCGGTAAATCCATTCTCATATTCCGTTATCCGCCGCCCGAGGCCGCAACCGCTGCCGCTGCCGCCGCCGGCACGCTCCATTCTGCGTTCAAGGTTCGCCCGTTCCGCGCCAGGCACATTCTCGCCGCCAGAGCGGCTTGCAACAATGGTGATGACGCGTGTCCGGTTCCTATCACGGTCACGATCACGGTCATTAACACAAAGAATATAGACCGAATGGTTACGTTTTGTTCCGTAAACCGATCTGTTGCCCCGTTCATCGGTCCGGTAGCCTTCGTCCCGGAGAACCTGGGCCGCACGGCGTGAGCAATCATTATCTGAGATATCAAGCACCTGTTCACCGTACGACATCGGCGGCCCTTGAGCTGCAGCGGAGCCATAAGCCGCGAAAAGCAAAGCTCCGGCCGCTATCAACTTTACGAATTGCTTGAAGAACTTTTGATCCATATGTGAAATTTCCCTCCTTAGGATTCTACCCAAATGCACGTTTGTGCTAGCTTTCGTTCCTACCCATCATATCCAATCCGACCGCGGCGACCAATATCGAACCCTTGATGATGTCCTGCATATAATCCTTAACGTTGAGCAGCGACATTCCGTTGTCGAGGCTCGCCATGATCAGTGCCCCGAGACAAGCGCCGAAGATCGTGCCGCGGCCGCCCATCAATGACGCGCCGCCGATAACGCAGGCCGCGATCGCATCAAGTTCTTTTAGCGTTCCGGCGTCCGGCGAGGCACTGCCGACACGGGCCGTGAATATCAGGGCAGCGGCGCCGGTCAAGGCTCCGAGCAGGGCGTAAACCTTCAGGATATTTAGTTTGTTATTGATGCCGGAGAGGCGTGCGGCGTCAGCATTCCCGCCGATCGCATATAGATAGCGCCCAAAAGTGGTCGAATTTGTAAGAAACGCCCCGAACAAAGCGACCGCAAGCAGGATCAGGACGGGGACCGGCACACCCTGATAATTGTTCATCACCCAGATGAACACCACGATAGCCCCGATAGGAAGAAGTGCTTTCAGAACGGCGGCCCCATAATTAGCATCTCCAAGGCCGTACTCCTTGATCGAAGCGGCGCTTCGGTAAACCATGAACAGCACGAAAAGAATGGCGACACCGGCAAGGACCCAGCCGATGGTCTTGGGAAGATTGCCTTGTCCGATAGCTTTGAATACTTCGTCAGATACGGGGATAGTGTTACCGCCCAGAAGCCATTTCGTCGCACCGCGCCACGCAAGCAGGCCGCCGAGAGTGACGATGAACGCGGGAATATTCAGATACGCGATCAGAGCGCCGTGAAACAGCCCGATCACGATCGCCACGCCAATAGCAAGCAGGATCGAGGCCGACATTCCGTATTCCAGCGTGGTCAGCGAAAAGGCCGCAAGCGCGCCGGCAAAGCCGAGCACTGAACCAACTGCAAGGTCGATGTTTCCAGACACAATGACCATCAGCATCCCGACAGCCAGGATCGCGGTGACGGCCATCTGTGTCATCAAATTGGACAGATTGCGCGACGTTAAGAAGATCGAATCCGTGGCCCAATGAAAGAACAGCCAGATCAAGCCCAGGACAATGATCATCGCATAAGCGCGCAATG
>JADYZI010000229.1 GCA_020853255.1 Acidobacteriota bacterium | reverse complement strand
GCATTCCTTTTCCGCCGCCGCCGGCCGAGGCTTTAAGCATGACCGGATAACCGACCTCTGCCGCCACCTTGCGGGCTTCGTCGATGTCCTCAAGCGGTTCGGTCGTGCCTGGAACTACCGGAACGCCCGCGTCGATCGCAATCCGCCGGGCGGACATCTTTCCGCCCATTGCATCCATTGCCTCGGCCGGCGGGCCGATAAAAGTGAGGCCGCTTTCGCGGACAAGCCGGACGAATCCCGCATTTTCAGAAAGAAACCCGTAGCCGGGATGGATCGCTTCGGCCCCGGCCCGCTTTGCCGCCTCGATGATCTTGTCGCCCCGCAGATAGCTTTCGGCGGACGGCGGCGGGCCGACATGGTATGCCTCATCGGCCATGCGAACGTGAAGAGCGTCCAGGTCCGCGTCAGAATAAACAGCAACCGTTCCTATCCGCATCTCACGGCAGGCACGGATCACGCGGCATGCGATCTCACCTCGGTTGGCTATTAGGATCTTTTTGAACATGGGCCAATGTACGGCAGCCTGTCAGGGCTGCTGTGGTGCGTTTGGATTTCGAGGTAGGACTGGCCGACAGCCTGTTCTACGCCAGAGCGGAGTTTCCCTGATTCTTTGGATCGTACCGGACACCGACCTTTGCACCGGGAGCAAACTTCAGCGGATCGCGGCGTTGCTCTTCAGTCAGCAGCTCAGACGATTCAAAGTCAACGCCGTTTAAGGAATAAACGTAATAGACGACCTCGTCGCCGTTCGCCCTCGTCTCGGTATCGACAATGATCCCGTCCGTGATCCGGCCGACCTTGAGCAGTTCTTCGCGGCGGCTCTCGAATGGATCATTCTTCTTTCGTCTCAGAAAACTAAACAGCCCCATATTCAATCAAGTATCAGCGGCTCTTTGCCATATCGGGCCCGCAATCCGTTTGCGGCGGCAAGGATCGTTGGCCGCTTTATTATTCGTGCCTCCAGCGGCCGCTTTCCTGGAATGTCAAGCATTATAAGGCCTATCAAGATGGTCAATACACCTTGTCCCGGCCCGATCAGCATTACAATACCGGCAAGCACCAGGATCGCGCCGATCACATTTTTTGCTATCACCACGCCCCAACGCGTGAGCCATGAGCTGTTCGGCAAAAAATCCTGCTGATAGTGCGAGCTGAAATAGTTTGCCGGGATCTTGACTATCACGACCGCAACGACCAGAGCACTGACAAGCAGCGATACGATGAACAGGCCCACCCCGAACAGAACACGGCCGAGCGTAAGAGACTGCCAAAATTCGCTGAGCCAGTCAATCACCTGCCGTTGACGCTCCTTCCAACCGCCTGAACTCGCCCCAAATAAAGTACATTCTGTGGATCAGCGTCCAGACCGAACCGACCGCAAGCACCCAGAGCACTTGCGGCATTCGGTTGAACAGGAAATTATCGGAATTCCAGTCCCACGTCGAAAGTGCCCCGATGATAAGCAAAACGACCCGCTCGGGCCGCTGCAAAAAACCGACGTTCGCTTTTACCCCAAGGCCTTCCGAGCGGGCGGTGGTGTAACTGACCATAACTGAAGCGATCATCCCGACACCGGCCAGGCCGACGTTGAGAAGCGAGTGCTGGGGTGAATTTCCGGCATAAAAGATCATTATCCCCAAAAAGACGACCATGTCCGACAGACGATCGAGCGACGAATCAAGAAAGCTGCCGAATTTCGTGACATTTCCGGTAAGCCGCGCCACGTTTCCGTCAAGCATATCGAACAGGTTCGCAACAATAAGCACGATCCCAGCCCAAAAGAAATCGCCAAAGCCGAACAGCACCGCACAGCCGACATTTATTGAAACGCCTATCGTAGTGAGAATGTTCGGATGAACTCCGGCCGACGCAAGCCCGCGCACCATCGCACTGATGATACGCATAGCTCCGCGTCCGATGCTTTCACCTAACATTCTTTTGATCTAGGGGCCTATGTTTTCCGGTTTTGCATCCGGGCCAAAGTCATTCTACCCAGCAGTTTCGCCGTCGTTCAACTCATGTATTGTCGTCACCCGGTCGATCTCGAAAGTCCGCCAGCCGGTTGGAGATTTTACCTTCACCTCATCGCCCTCTTCCCGGCCCATAAGGGCCTGGCCGATGGGTGATACCGTTGAGATCAATCCGTTCTCAGGATCGCTTTCTTCTGAGGTTACAAGCTTGTACGTGACCTTTTCCTCTTTTTCCAGATCGAACAGAACGACGCGTGATCCATAGGCAATCCGGTCGGTCGGGATCTTTGAAACATCGATCGAATCGACCTCTATCAGTCGCTGCTGGAGCTGGCTAATGCGGGCCTGCACCATTGTTTGGCGTTCATTTGCGGCCTTGTATTCAGCATTTTCCCGAAGATCGCCAAATTCCCTGGCCTTCTGGATCTCCTTGGGGAGTTTGAAATGGAGTTCCTCCTCAAGCGACTCGAGTTCGTCTTTTAGTTTTTTCTTAACTGCTTCCATAGTTGAACTAATTATAGTACGCGGCTGCCGCTGATGCCTCACGCTGCGTACATTTTAGCGGCCCGATTTCAGCGAAACACGGACCTAATCATCAGGCCTCAGCTCTCTTGGGGCGGCGAACGAAATGCCTATGTCGCGTGCGGTCCGCACAAGCTGCCCGTCGACCGGGACCGTTTTGATATTCGCACAGGCTTCCTGCAGCGGCACGGTGATGATAGTTCCAGCCTGAAGAGCCACCATTTTTCCGGTCTCGCCGCTTGCCAGGGCCCTGACGGCGCAGGCTCCGAAGTTGGTACCAAGCATTCGGTCAAATGCGTTCGGGCTGCCGCCGCGTTGGAGATGGCCGAGAACAACGCAGCGAGATTCCTTCCCCGTCATTTCCTCAACGCGTTTGCGGACATAATCGCCTACGCCGCCAAGCCGGAGCTCCTTTTCATCTGAATAGATCTCAGACTTGCCCACCTCCATTGCCCCTTCGGCCACCACAATGTTCGTAAATCGCGAACCGGCCTTTTCACGGGCTAGCACTTTCTGCGCGACCGATTCGAATGAGAAAGGTATCTCAGGTATGAGGATAACGTCGGCACTGCCCGCAAGGCCTGACTGCAATGCTATCCAGCCCGTGTGGCGGCCCATTACCTCCAATACCATCACCCGGTCGTGCGACGCGGCGGTCGTGTGCAGACGGTCAAGCGCCTCAGTGGCAATGTCGATCGCGGTCATAAAGCCGAACGTGAGTTCGGTTGCCGCCAGATCGTTGTCGATCGTCTTCGGAACGCCGATGATCGGAAATCCTCGGTTGTGAAACTGCTGGGCTATCGCCAACGTACCTTCGCCGCCGAGCACGATCAGGGCCTCGATGCCCAGAATGTCGAGATTGGCAAGCGCCTCGCCGATCGGCATTTCCGGAAAGAACGGCACGCCATCCACCATTTTTACAAAGCTTCCGCGGTTTCTGGTCCCCAGGATAGTGCCGCCTTGCGGAAGAAGCCCGCTTACGGCCTTTCGTGTAAGCTTTTGAGTGTGCGTTTCGCCGAGAATTCCCTCAAAACTATCTTCAATGCCGATCACCGACATTCCAAACTCACCGATCGCGGTCCTTACGGCCGCGCGAATGACCGCATTCAGCCCCGGAGCGTCCCCGCCGCCCGTTAAAATACCTATCTGCTTATACATAGAAAAACGTCGTAACTAGTTTAAATGAAAATCTTCAAAATGCAGAACCGCGTGAGAGAAGCCGCGCCGGGCGCCGGCAAAATGAACGGCAAAAACAAAAGACGAACCCGAATTGAGTTCGTCCCCGCGGCGATGGATACGCTGCTTTAATTCTTCGCGATCGGCAGGCCGGAAAGCCGTTTCGCTTCCGGCATAACCTCGATCGCCTTCAAGATCTGCGGATCGACCTCAAGCAAGACCTGCGATCCAGCCTCGCTTGAATGCGTTGCGGTTGCCAACTCCTCACGAACGCGTGTTCGAGCGTGATCCAAAAGCGTATTGATATTCGCCGCCGTCAGGCCCGAATCTTTCAAAGCTACCGCGTACTGCCGAAATGCGGCCATCAGCTTATCATCGACATTCAAACTTCCCTGCGGGAAGCTGAGCCGAAAGTCCTGCTTGTCGATCTTGTAGTTCTCAAATCCCGCGATCTTGCCGGCAACAAGCTGCCGGACAAAATAGAACGCTGCCTCGTTGATCCTGAATCGAAGCGTGCCGTTCTCGGCCGGTTTCACAACAACGTCGGGCTCGATGCCGCGGCCGCCGTAAAGAACCCGTCCATCGGGCGTGGTCACCGCCTGGCCGGCCGGTTTCGGTTTGGCGTCCGCACCGGTCGGGTCAGTGTGAGAATAGTATTCATAGATCGAACCGTTCGAATAATCCCGCTGAAGCGAGCGGCCGAACGGCGTGTAAT
>JADYZI010000228.1 GCA_020853255.1 Acidobacteriota bacterium | reverse complement strand
TGTTTCATTTTGGTAATGAGGAAGAGACATTTGCGATAGTTCGCGATCTGATCGGCGAGATCGCGGCCCGTTTGAAGATACACAATCAGATCGAAGAGGAAAGGATATACCCGCTTGCCGCGGAAAAATGCCTTGGTACTGCATCAGCAACTGAACTGGCGTCATCGGTTGCAGCCGAATTGGACAAATATCCAAATCGTTTCGCGGCCCGCGCGCCCGTGAAATGATCGGGCGGATGCCGGACACGAATGTCCGTGTCGGGGTTGCAATATGCCGTGAAAAGTACGAACTTTATAGATAATGGAAGAATTACAGGAGAAAACTCTTCATCGTGAGAGCGCAAGGATAGAGATCGCAAAGGCCGCTACGCCGTTTGCGGAGATCGATCCCGAAGTGCAACTTGCCGTCCGCTGTGCGGCTGACAAAAAGGCGTTGGACATTAAGGTACTTGACCTCCGTGAGGTCGCGACCTTTACTGAATTTTTCGTGATCGCGGGCGGAACAAACCAGCGCCAGGTCCAGGCGATCGCCGATGAGATAACTGAACAGCTTAAGAAGCAGCTCAGCACGCGTGCCGTCCGCACTGAAGGATATAATGCCGCCGAATGGGTCCTGCTCGATTTTGGCGATTTTATCGTTCATATCTTCAATAAAGAGGCACGCGAATTCTACGACCTGGAACGCCTCTGGCGGGATGCTCAAAAGGTCGAACTGCCGTCGGAACTTTAAAAGCGGCCTAAAGTGCGATGAAGTTCAGATTTATCTGGATCGGCAAAACAAAGGACAGGAACTGGAAGGCGCTTCAGGACGATTATCTTGGGCGTCTTTCGCGTTTTGTTCGATGTGAAGTTGCCGAGGTACGCGATTCCGCCCCTCATGAAACCAAGGAAAATGAAGGCAAACGAATTCTGGATGTTCTGAATCCAAAGGGGTTTGTTTGCCTGCTGGATATCGAAGGCGATCAGATCGGCTCCGACGGCCTGGCCCGCGAGATCGAGAAATGGCAGGGCCGCAGCCTCAAGGAGGTTAATTTTATTATTGGGGGCGCGGAAGGAGTATCGTCCGAAATTAGGAATTTTGCCCATTATAGGTTATCTTTATCGTTTATGACTTTTACGCATGAGATGGCTAGGGTCATACTTCTGGAACAACTATACAGGGCGTTCACCATAATTAAAGGATTTCCATACCAGAAATGAAAAGAGCTTTGAAAGAGGTCAAGCAGAGATTGCTCGAAGAGAGGGCTCAGCTAATTGAAAAACTAAAGGACAACGACCTATCGGTCGATGATTCCGAAACGCCGGACCCGGTGGATCTGGCTGTCCGTAATTATTCTAAAAATGTGATGCTTGCGGTATCTGAGAACGAAAGCCGCCAACTGGCCCTTATCGACGAGGCCTTGCTGCGGGTCGAAGATGATGAGTACGGCCTTTGCCAGAACTGCGAAAAGGAGATAACTCCGAAGCGGCTTGAGGCGATTCCGTGGGCCCGTTACTGCCTGAACTGCCAGGAACTGGTCGAACGCGGACTGCTCGACGACGAACAATAATTTATCTCCTGCAAGGCCAGGCCTGGTAACGCTGGGCCTGCCTTTTGCTTAAACCACCCGGACTATGTCATTGTTGCTCCGAACCGGAACTTCAATGCTCAGCCTCCTCACTGATCCACTTTTATCACTGATCTATCCGCAGCGTTGCGGCTCATGCGGGCATCTCGTCGAAAAAGCTTTTGACGGCGCCGCCTGCCGCGCGTGCTGGATGGCTACGAGAATATTCAGGCCGTCGGACCCGGTCTGCTCAAAATGCGGGGCACCGCTCGTGAGCATCTCGGACCGATCTGTTTCAACCTGTAGACAATGCGACGGCGATCATTACGACGCGGCCCGCGCGGCCGGTGCTTATGAAAAGGCCCTGTCAGCATCGGTGCTGAGACTTAAACAGAGTGAGCACCTACCAGGGGTGATCGGTCAGCTCCTTAGGTTTGCGTTTGACAGTATGCCGCTCCCGAAAGATCTTACGATCGTTCCAGTTCCCCTATCGAAGCAGCGGCGGCTGGAGCGCGGTTTCAATCAGGCCGCGCTTCTTGCACGGGACATTGCACAACATTCGCGCCGCCCGCTTGACGAATTCAGCCTCGCGCGCAAACAAGACACGCACATGCACCGGGCAGCAATGGACCGAAGGGCCCGCGAGGCAAGTGTTCGGAATGTGTTTCATGTTGTACGGCCAGCCCTTATCGGCGGCCGGAATATCCTGCTGGTTGACGACCTGATGACCTCCGGTTCAACCGTGTCATACTGCGCCAAGGCACTCAAACGAAGCGGCGCGGGCGAGGTGCATGTGCTGACCCTCGCCCGCGCCGTTTGACGTCTAACTGTTTGTATCCACTCTATCACGGGTTATCGAGGCTCGGGACCGGAATATCTCCGGCAATTCCCCAGCCTCCGACCTGAATTATGCCGCCTGTGCTCGCGATCACGTACCAGGTACCGCTTGCCGGCCGATAGACCGCAATATCATCGCGTCCGTCATTATCGTAATCACCGACGACGGGAACATCGTCCAGGACGCCCCACGATGCGTTCACGAACACATCGTTGTTGCTTCTACGCTGGAACCACATTCCCGTGGATGGCCTGAAGACTGACAGGTCGTTACGGCCATCGCCGTCAAAATCACCTGTCGCCGGAACGTCATTCAGGACGCCATATTGCGTTGATCTCAACGCATTATTCGTGCTGTTTATTATGTACCAGGTACCATTTGACGGCCTCCAAACAGCAACATCGCACTTTCCGTCTCCGTCATAATCACCGGGCACCGGCACGTCATTCACGACGCCCCAACTATAGGTGGCGAACTGCGAATCTGACGACAGCCGCAGATGCCATTGCCCGGTTGTGGGCCGAAAAACAGCAAAATCTGCACGAGCATCGCCGTCATAATCACCCGCCGCCGGGACATCGCCCGATTCGCCGAAACCTACGGAATTAAAGGTCGAATCGGAGCTAAGGAAGTAATACCAGTTCCCTTCTGAAGGGCGGTAAACGGCAACATCCGATATGCGGTCGCCGTCATAGTCCTCAGCGGTCGGTACATCGCCAGCCGCGCCGAACTGCTGCGACCTGAATGCTCCAGTGTTGCCGTTTCGTATATACCACGTGCCGCTGCTGGGGCGAAAGACCGTAAGATCGGTACGAGCGTCACCGTCAAAATCAGCGGATGACTTGACCGGCACAAGCTTCTGGATCAGGCCTGTTCCCATCTGAACGACGTATAGCTCGCCATCCTCATCCTCACCGAACGAAACGAGGTTAAAATCGGCAATATCGTGAAGCGGTATCTGCTGGCCGTTGTGCCAAACCAATATCTCGCCCGTGCAATAGTCGCCATAAATATAGGCGCCGTCCGGCAGTGCTCCCTGTCCTCCGCGATAGACATACCCGCCGGTCACAGAGCAGCGTGAGCTCGTGTTTTGGCTGCTGTAAACAAAAACCGGAGGAATGTAATTGGCCGGGGTACACGGATCGGGGCCGAGATTGGTACAGCTATTACCTTCGAAAACGCGCCATCCATAATTTCCGCCGTTTGTGATCGTATCAACCTCTTCCCAGTTGTTCTGCCCAACATCGCCAAGCCAAAGCTGATTCGATCCGCCGCGGTCAAACGACCACCGGAACGGATTGCGAAGCCCGAGAGCAAATATCTCATCCGCGCCGGGAATCGCTCCCG
>JADYZI010000227.1 GCA_020853255.1 Acidobacteriota bacterium | reverse complement strand
TTTTAAGATATTAAGGCAGGAATTACTCGGTCCGAATGGAGAATTCTTTCCGGTTTCAGGTAAAATGCTCACAACTCGAATTTTATGAACTACCGATCGGCCATAAGTTCCGATGGCCATAATCAAACTTTTGCCCAAAAACGAGGCCTGCTGCTGCGAATGGTCCGCGGGACCCGGTCCGCCACGCGGTCAGAGATCGGAAAGAGTCTCGGCATCGATAAAAGCTCGATCACTGAGATCGTAAAACCGCTGATAAAAGCAGGCATCCTTCGCGAAGGAATGGCTGACCACCCTTCCAATGGCCGCCCGTCACGAGCGCTCTCGTTTGCAGACGGTCAGGATCGTTTTCTCGGCTTGAATCTCGGTGTCCGGCGCTCGCAGGTCGGTGTTATGACACTGAACGGTGATATCACGGAAGAGGTCGACTTTGAGACGCCATCCGACGCCGCCGCTGCACTACGCATGGCACGCGAAGAGATTCTCCACCTCTACGAGAAGCATCGCGGCCGACGTTTTCGTGCGCTCGGTGTCAGCGTTCCAGGAACGACCGATCCGGCCCGGCGTGAGCTTACTTACGCACCAAACCTCGGGTGGAAAAAGGTCAAGATCGCAGAGGGCCTGCAGATCGATCCAGCCATACCGGTTGTGGTTGAGAACGATTCAACCGCCGCCGCGATGTACGAGGCCCGTGTCAGAATCCGGCAAAGCGCTGAAGGCCTACTGCCGAACTTCGTCCTTCTCCGCTCCGGTACCGGCATCGGTGCCGGCCTTGTTATCGATGGCGAAGTCTTTCGAGGCAGTGCAGAAATGGGAATGGCCGGAGAGCTTGGACACATGACGATCGTCGCCGGCGGCAAACCTTGCGTTTGCGGAAATCGCGGCTGTTGGGAAAAATATGCGTCGGCCGCATCGGCCGCATCGCTTTACCTCGGCGACCGACCGCCCGCCCGCGGGGAGAGTGTCCCGCGGTTTGTCGAGATCGTCAGCAAGGCGGAGAACGGCGATGTACGCTCGCGGCGCACACTTGAAAAGATCGGCGACTACCTCGGTATCGGCGTCGCAAACGTGATCATGACTGTCGGAATCCCGCGCATCATCATCAGCGGCCGGCTTGTTTACGGCTGGAAATTCATCAAGGACCCAATGAATGATGCCATCGGCCGGAGCATCATCGGAAAAACAAAAGGCTGGTCCGTCGAGGCCGGCGAACCCATCGGTTCGGCCCTTGGCGGAGCCCTCGAGGTCGCGGCCGAAGAGTTTCTATCCACGCTTTGACAGGTAGATCAACAGCCGCATTCCTCATACAACTTCGCTTTCATTGCCGCAGCCCATCTGCCATTGACTATCATTATCAGCTCGCCGGAAACATCCGGTGTTGCGCCGCCGGTCTCACAGTAATCCAGGGCAAGATATTCTCCCGTGAATCTGTAGCTGACCCCATTCACAGTCTCCGTCTGAAACGATATCTGCTTTCCAGCAACAGCAATGCGCTTGAACTTGAATTCTGCTCCCGCAAACAAGTAGCCCTTGGGCGGGATCGGCACGCCTGGCTCACCGTCCTCTCCGGTCTTCTCAAAGTCATAGAGGTTCAACTCCATATAGCCGAGGCCGCGGAAGGCTTTAGGCATCGATTCCGTATCAAATACATAAACGCCGCTCCATTCGTATTCCGGCACTTGGTCCTTCCTAGCTTCTTCCGCATCGATCTCATCTAAGACCGGATCTGCAGTCTGCGACTCGAGCGGGCCGAGATCTGGCGGCTGGGCCGATGAAGTGGGAAGTAACAAAGCTTGTACTTTAGCATCAGGCATTTGCTCGGTCCTCAAGTACGAGGCTACGGTCGCGGCTACCGAAAACACAGCAATGCCGACGGTTAGGCTCAGGAAAAAAACTGGCGCTGCGACAAGAACTCGATTTACGCTCATTTGGTACGATCCCCCGTAGAAGTGTTTCTCCGCTGTCGAGTATCCTGCTACAACGTGTGATCAAAATAGCGGACGAGCAACATACGGTATCTGTGGCTTCCCACGTTGCTGTACATTGGGGCAGCAATTAATCTCGATCTGGATGGTCCGCCGCAAAAAGCAGGCTAGCGCGCTGCGATTTGCTATAATCCGAATCGAACCGTCCTGAGTCGTCACGATGTCCATTCTGATCGCAGAAGATAACGAAGCACAGCGGCATTACCTGCGTGAGCTGCTTCAGAAAGAATTCTCCGGCCACGAGCCTTTCTTCGAGGCAAGGGACGGAGAGGTTGCGGCAAGCCTTGCTCTCGAACATCGGCCGACGCTGTCGATCCTGGATATTCAAATGCCAAAGCTTTCCGGAGTGAAGGCGGCCCGTGCGATCTGGAAAGATTTTCCTGAGGCCCGAATAATTTTCTGGACTCAATTCCCGCACGAGATATACATCAATGAGATACGCAAGATCGTCCGTTCGACCGAACCGACGCCGACCTATGGGTTCATTCACAAGAACAATCCCGAAACGCGATTCTTAAGATTCGTCGCCGCCGTGCTCGAGGACGGGGCCGATATGATCGACCCGGCGTTCAAGGATTCGTTCCAGCGGCCGTTGCTGACGGAGTTTGAGGCCGAGGCGTTGCGCTATCTCGCTCTGGGCCTGTCAAACTGGGCCATCGCCCGCAAATGCAGCCTCAGCCTTCGCGGGGTTGAAAGCCGGCTTGCGACCTTGTATGAAAAGCTCTTTACTGAATCGGCCCTCGGCACCGAATTCGAGGCGTATGAAAAACTCGCATACAATACCCGCACCCGCGCGTTCTTCGAGGCTCTTCGACGCGGACTGATAAATCGTGAGGAACTTGATTCGGCGGAGAAAGAGCTTGAAAAATGGTTCGAACGCGACCGCGAGAAGTTTCTTCGATCACCCAAATGATCCGAACTCATTCCGCCATCTCCGCAAAGGCATATTATGGCGCGGCTGCATGCATGCTGCTTCTTGTTCTGGCTGTCGCCGCTCATTTGGCCCAA
Source organism: Acidobacteriota bacterium (assembly GCA_020853255.1). Next base: position 486 of record JADYZI010000227.1, on the reverse strand, counting down.
GATCCGCAGCCGACACCTGAGGCCTCGGCATCGCCGACGCCTTCGGCAAGCCCAACTCCAACCCCCACACCTTCGCCAACTCCACTGCCGGGCGCGCAAAACTTTCATCAGTGGGGCTCGATCACCGTATTCAACGGCCTTCCGTCCGACAGCGTCCGGGCAATCGCGCAAACGCCCGACGGCGTTATGTGGTTCGGTACGGACAACGGCCTCGCACGCTTTGACGGACGGCGAATACAAAAATTCTCATTCGGAAGCCCCGATGCCGACAGGATACTTTCGTTAAAGACCGGACCGAACGGTGAATTGTTTATCGGCACCCGTAACGGAGCATTCGTCCGCACGGGCGATCGCTTTCGGCCTGTCGATGGCGTGCAGAATGTCGGTGTGACCGCCATCGTCCAAAGCGGTGAAACGATGATCGGGACCGATTCAGGCCGCGTAATGCGGCTCATCAAAGATAATTCGGGATCTTTCACCGCCAAA
>JADYZI010000226.1 GCA_020853255.1 Acidobacteriota bacterium | reverse complement strand
TGGACATGATCTCGTTCCTTCGTAAGCTTATTCCGCAGACGGGCCAATCGTTCCGGCATTTTGAGCCGAACTCTGACGCTCATATCAAGGCCTCGCTTGTCGGCTGCAGCCTGATGGTACCGTTCGAGGAAGGCGAACTGCAGCTCGGGCGGTGGCAGGGCATCTACCTCTTCGAGTTTGACGGCCCACGCGAACGGACCATCCTGATGACGATCCGCTGACCGTCCGCTTGATGCATCCATGCCCTTACTTCGTGCGGGCTTCCGCAGGAAGAAATGCCCTTACTTCGTGCGGGCTTCTGCAAGGCGTGATCGATGCGGAAGCACGCACGGAGTAAGTGCATCGATGCGGAAGCACGTACCTGGTTAGTGCATGGATATGGGATAGGATCAATGCCCTTACTTCGTGCGGGCTTCTGCAATGGCATGATCCAAGCCCTTACTTCGTGCGGGCTTCTGCAAAGGCGTGATCGATGCGGAAGCACACACGGAGTAAGTGCATCGATGCGGTATAGGATCCGCAAAACGAGCGCGTGGACGTTTCAATCGCATCGCCACTGGCTGTTTATCCTCTTGGCAAACGCACCGTCAACGCCGGCCTGGCCCTGGGTGCAAATTCCGGAATTATTCTTTTTGCAGTCTTTACAGTAAAGTATCGCTCCGTCCTTAACACGCGTGCCCGCGTCGGTCTGGGCCGCCATTGCCATAATATCTCGAAACGTGATCTCGGGGTCATATTGAAGCAGGCCTTTATTTATCTCAACATCGTAGCCGAAAAAGTTTGGCTGGCGGTCTATGCGGTTCTTGCCGGTACCTTCGGGCGGCCGGCCGGTGCGGAACATTACCCTTCCGCCGTTGAAACCTGGTGCGTTCACCGCGTTGCCGCCGCCGACACGGTCGGTGCAATCCGGTGAAAGGACCGCGTCATGGCAAAACTTGTCCCCTATGGAATTTACGATCACGTCGGGCGCCAGCTTCATCGTATAGCCGTAATAGAAATTTCCGGTCGAAACAAAGTTCATTCGCCCGTTAAGCTCGATCGGGTCATTAAAAACATTGCCGATAACCGTCAGCGTTTGAGATGAAACGGCTCCCCACGGCGCGGTGTAGATGCTTTTCTGGCTCCGCTCAGAAGATGAACTGATGACGGTGACCGTGCCGGCCGAATCAATGTGCAGAAAGGTCCCGCCAATGTCGCCGCCGTAGCTGAAGCCGCCGCCAAAACTGTTCTGGATCAGCACCGCGCCGCCGTGAATTATTCGAATGCCGATGCCCGGCGCATTCGCCGCCTGCATGTGAAACTGTGAATTGGCTATCGTCCAATCTGTATTGGATGTATCTATCGAAATGCCGGTCTTGTTATTTATAAACGTTCCGCGGTCAACTTTTACAAAATCAAACTGCCAACTGCTGCATAATTGTTCGGCGGAATTGCATCTACCGGTATTGGCGTTGTGCACAAAAATGCCTGTGTCCAGATTCTGGAACACAATGTCTTCAAAACGAAAGTATTGGCTGGTATTTGCCGATTGAGCCTTGGTCCGCGGATCGATCGCCCATTTGCCGACAGCCTCGATGCCGTAGGTGCCGGCCGTATCTCGCGGTGCTTCGCCGGTGATGGCGGCATTGCCAAGCAATTCGATATTGCGGACCGTCACGCCATTGGTACAGCCGCCGATACGGAAGATGGCCTGGTCCTTATTTCTCAGCCGGATCCGCGTAGAGCCCATTCGGTCGGGCATATTGTTGGTAGGATTTGAGAAAGCGCCGCCGGCGCCGGTCACGGTCACACCCGATGTGAGGGTTATACCATTATATGACGGATCGCGCGTGTTGCCATCGGTAGTTCCAACAATAAAATCGCCATCCGGAACAAGAAGCGTACCGCCGCGGCGTGCCGCCATTATCATCATCGCGTTTTTAAATGCCTTGGTATAATCGGCCGGCTCGCTGTAAATATACTTCGGTGTTGGGCCGTCTATCCGCTTCATTGGACGAAAATCTTTGAGGTTGTAAAAGCCGATGTCGCGGCCGGACATTGTCGGCCAAAGATAGGATTCGCCGGTGCTCAAGCGGATCTCGTACAGTTCCTCCGGGCCCTGAAAACACCATTTTTGCTCTCCGTTGGGTGCGACACGATTTCCGGTGACGACGCTTAGCTCACAGGCGGTGATGCCCGTTGCCGGCCTTTTAAGATCGGTCCCGGCTAGGAAAACTTCGATATTGTTCTTTCGGTTTTCCTGCGGCAAAAACCGGTATGAACAATTGTCCGTCTCGTTCACGCCAACGTCATAAGAATAGCCGTTGAATTTGTTCTGCGCCTGGACGGCGGTTACGGTTAAAAGGGCAAGGCTGACGATCCAAAATACTGTTTTACTCATCAAAAAGATCTCCCTGGTGTTCACTTCCAATACTCTGAGTTTAGCAAGAACTTCGCCGGGTGCAGTAATTGGGGCCAGATCGCGACGGAGGTCCGGCCTTGTGCTAGTTATTCGAAATGAAAATCGTATATAATCGTCCGGTTCACACAACAGAATCCGCCGCTTCGGAGTTTTTCGTATGCCGCTAATTGATCCGCGTGTTGATTCATACATCGAACGGTCCGCCGACTTTGCTCAGCCGATCCTTACGCATCTTAGGGAACTTGTCCACAAGGCCTGCCCGGATGTGACGGAAACGATCAAGTGGGGAATGCCGAGTTTTGAGTACAAGGGAATGATGTGCGGCATCGCTTCATTTAAAGCCCATTGCACGTTCGGATTTTGGAAGCAGAAGCTGCTCGAATCGGACGCGTTCCCCGCGAGCAAGACCGCGATGGGCAGTTTTGGCCGGATCACTTCGTTGAAGGACCTGCCAAAGGACAAGGTGATCATCGGCATCATCCATCAGGCAATGGAGCTGAATGATAAAGGGATAAACGTACCCAAGACGAAAAACGGCAGCCGCTCCGGAAAAGAGGTTGTCATACCTGATGTCCTCGCCGCTGCGCTGAAAAAAGACAAGGCTGCGCGAGAGACGTTCGAGAAATTTCCTCCGAGCTGCCGACGGGAATATATCGAGTGGATAACCGAAGCAAAGACAGACGCAACTCGCGAAAAACGGCTTGCCACTACGCTTGAATGGCTTGCCGAAGGCAAACGGCGGAATTGGAAATACGAGAAGTGTTGAGGTGGGACAGCGTAGATCGACGAGGAGAAATACAATGATAGGAATACACCCGTATGTAGCTTTCAGGGGCAACTGCCGTGAAGCTATCGACTTTTACCGAATGGGTTTCCGCGAAAAAGGCACACTCCCTACCGGTCGTGTTTCCGCCTTTTAACGGAGGACAATATTATTTTAAATTTATGTCAGAACCAATTTTAACTGCAAAACATGACGCGACCGAGATCTGCCTGTTGCCGCAGATGGCAAACCGGCACGGTGTGATAACGGGCGCGACCGGAACAGGGAAGACCGTGACGCTCCAGCGGCTGGCCGAAGAATTCAGCCGCCGCGGTGTGCCGGTCTTTATGGCCGATATAAAAGGCGACCTATGCGGCGTTACGCAAGCCGGCGGCGGAAACGCGAAGATCGATGCGCGGAACCAGCAGCTTGGCATTACGCCTGCTTTCGAAGGATTTCCGGCAACTTTGTGGGATGTGTTCGGCAAACAGGGCCACCCGCTGCGCGGTACGATCTCGGAAATGGGCCCGATACTTCTCTCTCGGCTTTTGCAGTTGAATGAAACGCAGGAAGGCGTGCTTTCGATCGCGTTCCAATATGCGGACGACAACGGGCTGCTGCTCCTTGATCTAAAAGACCTGCAATCGCTTATGCAGTTTGTCGGGTCGAATGCCGATGAACTGACGTTGAAATACGGCAATGTTTCTTCGGCGTCGGTCGGGGCGATCCAGCGCGGCCTTTTGCAGCTTGACCAGCAGGGCGGCGATCTTTTTTTTGGTGAGCCGGCCGTGAAGCTCGACGATTTTATGCAGACGATCGGCGGCAAAGGCGTGCTGAACCTTCTCGCAGCCGATGAATTGATCAACGCTCCGAAACTTTATTCGACATTCCTGCTGTGGCTGCTGTCAGAGCTTTTTGAATCATTGCCGGAAGCCGGCGATCTCGAAAAGCCAAAGCTCGTTTTCTTTTTTGACGAAGCTCACCTGCTTTTCTCCGACGCTCCGCAGGCGTTGACCGAAAAGGTCGAACAGGTCGTTCGCCTTATTCGGTCTAAAGGTGTTGGCGTCTATTTTGTAACCCAAAATCCGGCCGATATTCCTGAAAAAGTTTTGGCACAGCTGGGCAACCGCATCCAGCACGCTCTGCGTGCATACACGCCGCAGGAGCAAAAGGGCGTTAAGGCCGCCGCCAGTTCGTTCAGAACAAATCCTGAGCTTGATACCGAAAAGGTTATAACTGAACTCGGTGTCGGCGAAGTTCTAATTTCAACGCTCGACGAAAAGGGCGTTCCGACAATGGTTGAGCGGGCATTCGTCGTTCCGCCGTCGGGCCATATCGGGCCGATCACACCCGAACAGCGGCAGCAATTGATCGCGACATCGCTTGTCGCCGGTATTTATGACAACGCGCTTGACCGCGAATCCGCATTCGAATTGCTGTCCGCCAAAGCCCAGGAAAAACTGGCCGCCGACGCGCAATTACAGGCAGCAGAAGAGGCCGCAAAACAAGAAGCCGCGGCCGCAAAAGCAGAACGAGCTGCCGCCCGCGCACCGGATACGCTGGTCGAATCGATAACAAAAAGCGTCGCCCGCTCCGCCAGCAGTTCGATCGGCCGCCAGATCGGCAACTCGATCGTCCGTGGTGTCCTCGGCAGCATCTTCGGCGGCGGATCGAAAAAGAAAAGCGGCTGGTTTTAAGATCGGAACGCCGGCGTCCCGCCGGCGTGAGTACCTCACGGAAGCGGGCTGCAAGCGAAGAGTCGGTGAGGAAAATGCAAGAAGTCGGATTTCCACACGCTGGCGGGACGCCGGCGTTCCATCGAAATGCTCATCAAGAACGCGATCATACAACGCATCCAGTCCGGCGAGATCAGCCTTATCTTCCGACGTTGGAAGCGTGCAGGTGTAAAGGCCGGCGGAACGCAGATGACGCAGCTAGGCGTTCTCGGGATCGACTCGGTCGATGTTGTGACCGAAAGCAAAATAACCGCTAAAGACGCAAAAGCCGCGGGATTTGCGTCTAAAGACGAACTTATCGCTGACCTTTATGACCGCGACGAAGATATCTACCGCATCGGCGTCCGATGGATCGGTGAAGACCCGCGAAAAGCTCTCCGCGAAAACGACGAACTCGGCAAAAAGGAGCTGGATGAGATCATTTCGAAACTGCAAAAACTAGACGCCGGCAGCCAACGCGGAAACTGGACGCAAATGTATCTGCAAATGATCCGCGACCAGCCCAATACACACGCCGCCATCCTCGCCGAACAAATCGGCCTCGACATTCCGCGATTCAAACCCTGGGTCCGCAAACTAAAGGCCCTCGGCCTGACCGAAAGCCTGCGGCCCGGCTACCGCCTTTCCCCAAGAGGTCAAAAAGTATTGAAAGCCCTAAGGCAGAAACACGACCGGTAGGGAGTGTGCCTTGTTTGGACGAGGATGCCCGAAAATAGAGCCCGACGATTATTCGGAAGGCCTCAGCTGAAAAACGTATTTTGTATCGCCGATCTCGACAAACAAGATCTTGAACTTTGACTGCTTTTCAAGCTGAAAATAGATCAGTCCTCCTGCATCTTTGCCGGGTAAGATCCGCGAAGTGTATAGGGCTGGCCCCCGCGGCGTATAATTTGGGACCGTTCGGGATGGCAAACTGCTAACTCCTATGGCCCCCTTTGAGCCAGGCTCTGACGCGGCTCGAGTTTGATTGGAAAAGCTGGGGCTATGAGGAACTCCTGTCTTGCCCCCGGGCGAACCAAACTGACTAACAGGAGCAGGAGGCGCCGTTAATGGTTTTCCAAATACTATCGGTTCCTTTCCATTGAGAAATTCAGCCTCATCGCGATATTGAGCTGCCATCAAGGAAGGGCCATAGAAGTAAATTGCCTCTTTGCCCTGATTCTTGATCTCGATCTTAAGCAAAAAATACGCGTAATCCACGATCTCACGCACTGACAAACTGACCCCGTTATGGACCAAGGTCATGCGGTCTTTCCCGTTTGATCGGGTCTTGCTGCAACTTAACTTGTCATCGGCTGTGACCAACTCATTCCTGCGGCCGCACACCGCATCGTCGCTCCAGAAGACAACCTTCGCCGGTTTCTGGGCAATGCCGATGATCGGGGCACCGATCAAAACCAAAAGGCAGATTCTTAAATGCTTTCTCACAGGCGGCTCCTACGACAGTCCAATATATCAGAGGGCCTTCATGGACCACAACAGAATTCTTTTGTCGTTCGTCACTGTGTCAGCGGCCTGGGCAGATCTACGATAGAACTATTTCGCTATTCGGGTGCGATCAATTCTACCGACGGAAAATATCTGCGAAACCGGCGCGGATCGCGCGTGAGTATCTTGTATCCGGCGACCAGCGCATGGGCACCGATAAAAAAATCGGGAAGAGTCGCGGCGCGAACTCCGCCGCGTCGGCGATACTCAAAATGTGCCTTACCGGCGAGAAATGCCGCAGAAAATGGCAATGCACGTCGGAGAAAGTCTTCTGGCGGAAATTCGTTGTCGAATTCGGTGGGAGTTCTGAACCTGATCGAAGCCTCAGCGTAGATGATCGGGTTGATCACCAATTCCGCAGCGTCGCCCGCGGAAGCTAAGGCAGCAGCCGACCATGCATGCCATTCCGATCGCTGATCGAAAAGATCGAGCAGCACGTTGCTATCGATCAAAATCATCTTCGCCCCAACCGCGTGTCCAGGCCATTATCTGATCGGTTGATAGATCGCGATTTACCGTTCCCTTGCCAATCGCACGAGCGACTATCCGCTCGCCGCGACTCATCGTTCCTTTCTTTTTCTTCGCTTTAACGAGCTTCGCGAATTTTCCATCGACAATGAATTCAACCTCGGAGCCGGGGAAGAGCCCGAGTTTCTCACGAACCGCAAGCGGCACGGTGACCTGGCATTTAGACGTCAATTTCATGGTAATACTCCACAATGTAATACTATTACTTTGCCGCTAGTACAGCAAGTATTTTGATCGGATTCCCTTAAATTCTGCGAGGCCGGTTCCGGCCGCGTCATGCAGATCAGAAAAGGCGGCGTTCGATTCGATCGCCTTGCGGATCTTGTCCGTTCCGCAGACGACGTCGAACGGATTTTTGCCGAATTCATATTCGTACGCGTTTTGGCGCCATTGGAAATGTTCGGTGTACATATCGTAGGCGGTTTTGACCATGGCAATGCCGACGATGACGGGCGTGAAGGCCGAGCGATCGGTGACGTGGAGTTGGACGCCGCCGCATGTTTGGCCGGCGAACTCGCAGAAGGTCGGCTGAAAGTAGGCCTCGCGGAATGCGACACCGGGAAAATCGAATTTGCGCAATTCTTCGGCCCAGGCATACGGGTCGATGAACGGAGCGCCGTTCAGCTCGAACGGGAGCGTTGTCCCGCGGCCTTCGCTTAGTTCGGTGCCTTCGAGGTGGACCGTTGCGGGGAAAACGGCGCATGTATCGATGGTCGGGATGTTCGGCGACGGAAGAACCCACGGCAAGCCTGTTTCTTCGTGCCACATCTCGCGCCGCCAGCCTGCCATCTCGATGATCTCGAGCTCGTAGCCGATGCCCCAATGCTCATTGAACATCCGCGCCATTTCGCCGATCGTCATGCCCGGCCGCGTCGGCAATTCGAACTGGCCGACAAATGATGTGAACTCTTTTTCGGTAACATTGCCCTCGACCGTGACGCCGTTTATCGGATTCGGCCGGTCGCAGACTATGATGCGTTTGCCGAATTCCGCGGCGGCGATCATGCAGTTCGCCATCGTGTATGTGTATGTGTAAATGCGGCAGCCGACGTCCTGAAGGTCAATGACGAAGGTGTCGATGTCAGCAACCATCTCTTCGGTCGGAACACGCGTTTCGCTGTAAAGCGAATAGACCATCAGGCCGGTCCGTGTGTCGCGGACGTGCGGCGTTTCGATCATGTTGTACTGCACATCGCCGCGAATGCCGTGCTGCGGACCGAAGAGCGTGGTCAGGTTTATTTCCGGATGCTCAAAAAAAACATCGGCGGCGTGGCGAAGGTCGGGCAGAACGGAGGCCTGGTTGCAGACAAGGCCGATCCGCTCGCCGCGTATGGACGCGAGTTTATCGCCAAGGAGTACTTCGATACCGGGACGGACTCGTTTCGATGTCGTGGTCATTTTGGTAAGGCGTTTTGATATCTATTTGCAACTTTGCGCCTTTGCGGGAAAACGATCCTCACCGCAAAGGCGCAAAGCATGAATGGTAAAGCGCGGGGTTTTCCGCCCGTGCCATTTATGGAGGCTAAATCCGACCGTGCTATTTCTTGGCCGCGCTTGCGGCCGGAGCATCGACAACCGGTGCGTCAGGAGCATTCTTGCCGACCGAGGCAATGCCGTTTTCCATCGACTTGACGGTTTTATACATCTCGCTTTTACCGACGACCTCACCGTTCGATGCTTTCAAAACAAAATAGGCCGAGCCGTCTTTTGCCGTCTTGCGTTCGAACCGGGCATTGTTGCCGGCATTCTTTTTTACCGAAGCGATGCCGCCCTCGGCACCTTTTCGTGAATCGTATGTTTCGCTTGAAAGAATGACCTGGCCGTTTGAGGCCTTAAGATTAAAGCTGAACTTTCCGCTCTTTCCGGTTTTGATCTCAAATTTTCCTGGCATACCTTTGATACCTTCCTTATTCTAAGAATGTTAACGGAATTTGAAGCTGATGCTTTCAATCAGCAGATTATCACAGCACGGATCACTATTCGAGCGTATCGCCCGCCGACATAACGTGCGGCTGCAATTTATTTTGATTGATGATCCGCGCACATCCGTTCCAGCGAAGAATTGCCTCTTCATTGCCGGAGCTATTGAGTGATTCTGCGCGCTCGAACCATTCCATCGCCTGGATAAAAAGCTCGTAAACCTGCAGGCCGCCTTTCGCAAGCGTTGCTTTTGCACGCCTCTCGTAAACGATTCCCGTATAATACGCCCGCTGGTAAGGATCGCTTAATTTTGCGACGTAAGCATTGATGTTCGTATCGCCGACGGCATAATCTTTGCCGAACCGGTCGCTCATCGCAAGCACGAGATTCTTGATCGCGTCCTGATTTTCCGGTTCGACCGCCAGGATGTCGAGATAAATGCTCTCGGCCGCACCTGGTTCGTTAAGCAGGCGATAGCGGTTCGCCTTTTCAAGTGCCGCGGGCACTGCTTCGTGTGAGATCGGTTTTAGTTCGAACATAACGGTTTGAGTTTCTGCGTTCGTGCGTACAACACCGCTGGGCCTAGGGCGAAAGGTCCTTTCGCGCGGCCGAGCTTTCATTTCGCTTCCAATTCAAAAAGCCAACGACTGATCCAAACAACGTTCCGTGCAGAATGAATGTCACCCAGGTCATGGTTGACGTAAAATATTGCCCGATCGTCTGCCCCTCATCGCGGAGCAGAAAAATTCCAATGATCTGCATCACCACCGCAAACGGCCCGCCGGTGTAGAGAATGCCGTCGATCAGCAGATACTTCACAAGGCCTCGCTTTTTCTTCTCAGCCCATGCTGCTTCTGAATACTTCATGCTTAATTGGCAGTACGATCCCCTGTTCCATTCACCAATAACTCAATTAAGCGAGATGCGCCGTAATAGTTTTCGGCGAAAATCGTCAACAGCATCAAGCGACGCAATCATTTCGCCGCCTGTATTACTTAGTCGGGCGACATCCCCACGGGGCAGTGTTGATTGGTCGGCGAAGACAATTAAAGAGTCAAAATCAGCCTTATTTCTCAGTAGTCTCTCTAGCACTATCGTTGTAAGGCGGGCCTTGTCACGACCTGGCACACCAAACATGAAAAGCGGCGCATGTTTTCCTTCAATCCGGTAGTCAATGGGATAATCCGCTGCATTCTCCATGTCCGAATAAATATAATCGGGTTTGATAAGATCGGTAGGGACAACATTTTCCAGAGCCTCTTTGAGGTCATCGTAGAAGGTAGACTCTGCCCGCGCGCGATTCAAAAAAGTAAGGTCATTGATCTTAGTTAATGCCTGACCAAGCTTGAATATGGCAGACGGCACTCGATCAATTGTTGTGCTGACAAATAATTCTCCATCTTCATCATCGACGTCAAATTCAGCAAGAATTCCCTGAAATAAATTTCCACGTGTACCGACCCTGAACTTGTCAACGTCATTTTCATAACTCAGGTGCATCAACGTATGACCCATGTCGGTCAATCGGAGAATTCCACCTGGCATCTCCCGCAAATAAATCTGCAATGGATCACCATCAGGGAATGAAAACGGAGTATCTACCGAGATAAGGTTCCCGTTCTTCTCGCGCAGTCTCACTTCCGAACAAAGAGATTCGCAGAGACTGTTCTGTAATTTCGTAAGATCGAAATTCATTGCTCAAAAAGGGACGGGGCATCCGCCTGCGTTGATAAACCAACAATGCTGCAATCCGAAGCAAGGCAATGAAGAGCTCCCTTCAAGGTCCGATATCGATCCGTCGGCACAGCAAATCCCTCCGCTTTCTTGTTTGCCCGAATATAGCGTTCGGTGGCCGTATGAATATGAGATTCACAACTGAGTACGTTTCCTTCAATTTGATTACGGTGCGGATGACTCGAACCGTTATAGCGGGCAAGCGTCAATACCTCACCGTTCGGAGCGAGCCAGCTTACTCCACACGAAAAGTCGTCTTCCATACCTGCTCGAAGATTCTGGCGAGTGTAAAGCGAGAACTCTAGATCCGCATCGTCAGAAGATATTACCTTGTAATTAAATTGTTCATGGCCATCCTTGTTCTTGGCTCGAGTGCCAGGATAAGTCACACGTTTCCGCATCTGAAGCAATTCCGCGATCTTTCTATCTGTAATCGACTCGAAAGCCATATTTAGGATGCAAATTCAGCGATATTATTTGTACACAATGCAGGCAGCACAAGCACAAGATTCTATGATTTACGTCTAAAGATCTTAACGAGCTTTGCGAGCGGATCGAAATGCTCGTCAACGACGCGTTCCTTTAACGGAATAATAGCATTATCCGTGATGGTTATATGCTCAGGGCAGACCTTTGTGCAGCATTTTGTGATGTTGCAATAGCCGATGCCCATCTCGCTTTTCAGTTCGTCGATCCGGTTTTCCGTATCGAGCGGGTGCATTTCCAATGCGGCGGTGTAAACGTAATGCCGCGGGCCGGCAAATTCGGCGTGCTTATTATGATCGCGGAGAACGTGGCAAACGTCCTGACACAAAAAACACTCAATGCATTTCCGAAATTCCTGTACGCGGTCAACGTCCGATTGCTGCATTCGCCATGTGCCGTCCTCGGCGTCGGGCTTTCGCGGTCTGAATTTCTTGATGCGTTTTTTGACCTCGAAATTCCACGAAACATCGGTTGCGAGATCTTTTATCGGCGGAAAGGCGCGCATTGGTTCTATGGTTACCGGCTGTGTGATATCGATCGTGTCGAGCCGCGTCATGCACATCAGCTTTGGCTTCCCGTTTATCTCCGCCGAGCATGAGCCGCATTTGCCCGCCTTGCAGTTCCAGCGGCACGCCAGGTCGGGCGCCGATTCGGCCTGTATCTGATGCACCGCATCAAGCACGACCATGCCCTCGGTCACCTCGGTCCGATAATCGACCAACTCACCACCCTCGCTCCCGCCGCGTCGTATGCTGAATGTTGTTTGTGCCATAAAAGAACTGGAACCACGAAACTTCACGAAAAAGCACTAAAGAACGTATCTATTCCATTCGAGTTGCGGTGAACTGCCAAAGTTTGCGAGCAACCCGAGCTTCATCTTCGTTATCTTTAAGTAGTTGATAAGTTGAGCTATCTCGATCTTCGTCATTTTGGGTAATACTTTCAACTCTAAAATGATCTGCCCAAAGCACACGAAATCCGGGCAATACTTCTTTTGCAGTTTCACGTCCTTATAAAAGATCGAGAGTTGGTGTTCGCGCTCGAACGGGATTCCGCGTTGCCCAAACTCAACCGCCAACGCCTCTTGGTACACCGCCTCCAAATAACCAGTTCCGAGTGTCTTATAAACTTCAAACATTGCCCCGACGATCGAATATACTTCATCTTTGAAGATCAACTCTGCCATTTAAGATGGTAACCACTAAATTTCAGGAACTTACACGAAAGTTGAAACTCCTATTTTGGTGATCTTTCGTGCCATTTCGTGGTTACTTGTTTTCTTCGATCACTTGTTTCAGCTCCGCCGGCATTTCCGGCAGCGGGACATGAGATATCTGCATTTCGCCGTTCACTTCTTTGACCGCGATGTTGAATTTTGCAAACTCCGGTTCTTTGTTCGGATAATCTTCGCGGAATTGGCCGCCGCGGCTTTCTTTTCGTTCAATGGCGGAGCGGGTGATCGCTTCGGAAACGGTCAAAAGATTTCGCAGGTCGAGCGCGGTATGCCAGCCCGGATTGTAGTCGATATTTCCGGTGACGGAGCATTTCTCGGCACGATCTTTCAATCCTCGTAGGCCAACCAACGCTTCCTGCATTTCTTCTTCGATGCGGACAATGCCGACCTTTGCCTGCATCATGTCTTGTAGATCGTGCTGAACAACGAACGGATTGTCACCGCCTTCGCGGTCAAACGGAGTGAGTGCACGTTTTGATTCCTGTTCTATCTGCTCCTGAGCGATCGTGCCGTGGCCGTTCTCTTTCGCAAACTCGGCAGCATATTCACCGGCCCGCTTACCAAATACGATCAGATCGGAAAGCGAATTGCCGCCCAAACGATTCGCTCCATTTATGCCCGATGCGCATTCGCCGCATGCGAACAGGCCGGGCAAGGTCGAGGCTTGCGTGTCCGCATCAACGCGGATGCCGCCCATTATGTAATGCGTCGTTGGGCCGACCTCCATCGGCGTGGTCGTGATATCAAGATTTGCAAGCTGCATGAACTGGTGATACATGCTGGGAAGCTTTTTCTTGATATGCTCGGCCGCGTTCGGCAGCTTTTCTTTTATCCACGCAATGTCGAGATAAACACCGCCGTGCGGCGAACCGCGGCCGGCTTTCACTTCGCGGTTTATGCGGCGCGCGACATGGTCGCGCGTGAGCAGTTCCGGTGGGCGATTGGCCGTCTTGTCGCCTTGAGTATATCGCCAGCCTTCTTCGGGGTCGCTCGCGGTTTGATCTTTGTAAAGCGGCGGGATGTCGTCGAACATAAACCGCTTGCCTTCACTGTTTTTGAGGATGCCGCCTTCACCGCGAACGCCTTCGGTCACAAGAATTCCGCGGACCGATGGCGGCCAGACCATTCCGGTCGGGTGGAACTGGATGAACTCCATGTCGATCAACTCGGCTCCAGCGTGATACGCAAGTGCGTGGCCGTCGCCGGTTCCTTCCCAACTGTTCGACGTGATCTTGAACGCCCGGCCGACGCCGCCTGTCGCGAGGATCACCGCCTTTGCTTTGAACACTCGAAACCGGCCATGCTCGCGTTCGTAGGCTAATACGCCGACAACGCGGTCGCCGTCTTTCAAGAGCGAGATCACCGTCACTTCCATGTGGACATCAATGCCCTGATGAATGCCGTGATCTTGAAGCGTTCGGATAAGTTCCAATCCCGTCCGGTCGCCGACATGAGCCAATCTCGGATAGCGATGTCCGCCGAAATTGCGCTGAAGTATCTTGCCGTCTTTAGTCCGGTCGAAAACCGCACCCCAGGCTTCCAACTCTCTAACACGCTCCGGGGCTTCCTTTGCGTGAAGCTCTGCCATCCGCCAATTGTTCACATACTGGCCGCCGCGCATCGTGTCGGAGAAATGAACCTTCCAATTGTCGCGGTCGTCAACATTTCCCATCGCCGCCGCCATCCCGCCCTCGGCCATCACGGTATGGGCCTTGCCCAGCAGCGATTTGCAGATCAGCCCGACGCTTACGCCGGCCGCACTCGCTTCAATCGCCGCACGCAACCCAGCACCACCGGCACCGATGACAAGTACGTCGTGTTCAAATGTTGTGTATTCGGTCATTAAGAAACTAAGTTGCCACTAGCTTCAGCTAGTGGACAGCGATGCGGCAAAACAAACGGCTTTAGCCGAAATTACCAAGAATTTTCCTTTTGGCGTTAGCCTGACTTGCCGCAATCATTGAACTTTTGAAATCCTGCTCTCGCCAGAAAACTCTCAAACTCTTCATCAAAAGAAATTCCTTTGTGATGCTCCTCTTGTTTCGCAATATATTTTCTAACACCGTCGAGTGATCCCTCATTAACAGAAACAACGAAATATTCATCCTGCCACTCGAACTTTGTTTTGGTCAGTTTGTTCTTGTTGATCCAAAATGACGACTCGCCCTTTATCAATTGAATTATCTTTTCAATTGTCTGATCGGTTCCCAGCGAGATCAAACAATGAACGTGATCGACCCATCCGTTTATAAAGTCAATGTAAATCCCTTTCACTCGCGCATTTTCGCGGATGTGAGCCAACACCTTAGATCGGATCTCATCGGTCAGGTATGGATGACGGTTTTTGGTTGACCAGACGAAATGCAACCAAACTCTGACCCAGGGCATGGCATTTTAGGCTAAAACCAACAGGAAATTCTTTTGTTAAAGTTCGGCTAAAGCCTCCTCCTACTTTGAATCCTTTCCTCCAGCTGAAGCTGGAGGCAACTTAAAAAAACAATCTTTTCCACCAGCTAAAGCTGGAGGCAACTTAAAAGAGCAAGATGCGAAAAACTCAAAAAATTCTGAAGTCAGTAAAATAACCCATCGAGCACATTCGGATGTAGAAGTCCGTGAACCCGACCCAAAACAGCGATAGCCATGCGAAAAGCATGTGTTTGCCATTCAGCTTGCTGACCCATTGCCAGAGTTTGTGCTGGACGGGTTTGTTTGACATTGTGTCGCAGCGGCCGCCGACGAGGTGGCGAAGGCTGTGACAGCCGAAGGTGTACGACGCTAATAAGATCACATTGATCGTCATAACGAGCGTTCCGACGCCGATGCCGAAACCGTCAGCAAACTGCGTAGCGGCGATGGCGTCGTACGCGAGGATGACAATAAAAACGAGTGCGACGTAGAGAAAATATCGATGGACATTCTGCAATATCAGCGGAAATTTCTTTTCGCCGCGATATTCGTTGCGCGGCTCACCGACGGCGCACGCGGGCGGGTCGGCCCAAAACGCTTTGTAATATGCGCCGCGATAGTAATAGCAGGTAAAACGAAATCCGCCGGGTGCCCATAAGATCAGAATTGCGGGCGTGATCGGCTGTACGAGGAGATATGTCGGCAGCCACGCGGGCCATGCTCCAAGCCACGAATGATGTGAAAGCGGCTGGCCGGCAGCTTCCCAGATCAGCGGCGAGTACATCGGCGAAAGGTATGGCCCGAACGAATAATGCTCGCCCTGAAACGCCGCCCACGTCGAATAGACGATAAATGCCGAAAAGCCGAGAAACGTCAGCAGCGACGGTATCCACCATCCGTCCCGCCGCATCGTTTCACCAAAGCCTCGGCGCGTTATTTGAACCAGGTTCGATGCCATCTGGCCGCGTTTTACCTCCGATGATTATCTATATTATCCGAATTGCCGAAAAAGCCCGAAGGGTCTGTGGGCTAAAACTGTCGCGTAATCGCGAGAAAGTAGAATTGTTTTACGCGATATTTAGCTTTGCGTCAAGGTAATTGGGCTTTCGGTTAGTTTGCTACGTGCGGGTAAAATTTTTACCTCGGTGGCTACACAAGACTGATCTCCTCGCGGCGGACGGTCAATTTTTCGATCAGCGGTTCTTTTACCTCATAGCCGATCCCAGGCCGCGACGGCGGAGTTATCGTGCCTGCGGCGCTGACGGTCACAGGCGGATCGATTATATCTTCGGCCCAATAGCGTGCGGAGGCGGACACGTCGCCGGGGAGTGTAAAGCCGGCGAGCGTGGACATTGCAATATTGTGCGCCCGGCCAATGCCGCTCTCGAGCATCCCGCCGCACCAGACGGGGATATTGCTGCTCGCTGCGTGTTCCTGGATCGCACGGGCCGACGCATGGCCGCCTACGCGGCCGAGTTTGATATTGATGATCCGGCATGAACCGAGAACAATTGCGTGCTTTGCATCCGAAAGAGTTGTTATCGACTCATCAAGGCAGATCGCTGTATCTATTTTTCGCTGCAGCCGCGCATGGTCCACAAGGTCGCCGGCCGCAAGCGGCTGTTCTATCATCAGCAGGCCGTAGTCATCGAGCTGCTTTAGCAATTCCGCATCGCGGTCAAGCAGGTAGGCCGAGTTAGCATCAACCGATAAAAGAATTTCCGGATACTTTTCGCGCACGGTCCTTACCAGTTCGATATCCTGGCCGGGTTTTATCTTCAACTTTATTCGCTGATAACCGGCTTCGACCTCGCGGGTCACTTTTTCAAGCAGAACCTCGGGCGAGCTTTGCAGCCCGATGGATACACCACAATTTATCTCAGGAAGTGTTCCGCCGAGATGCTGCCAAAGCGGCTTGTCGGCCAGCCTTGCCTCGAGGTCCCAAACGGCCGCCTCGACGCCGCCGATCGCCATTCGGTTGCCGCGGATCGGGGCAAGCGCTGTTCCCACATCTTCCGCCGCACCGACATTTGCCGAAGCAAGCAGCGGGGCTGCAAATTTTGAGATTATCGTCCACGCCGTCTCGATCGTCTCGTGGTTATAGAACGGATTTTCGGGTGCCGTGCATTCGCCGTACCCAACGGCGCCGTCTTTATCAAAAACACGAATGACCATTATCCGCCGCTCGACGGATGTTCCGAAACTGGTTTCGAACGGTGCGTTCAGCGGCAGAACGATCTCGCGCAATTCAAGCTTGTTAAGTTTCAACACGTAATAGCCTCAGAAGTTTGAACTGATGTAGATAAGATGCCCCGCAAACACGAACCAAAGAAATCCGAGAGCGACGAGAGCAAACAGTGTCGCCTGCAGTTTGCCCCAGATCCCGTAGATCGAGCTTCGCCACGCATGGAATGCATTAAAGAAAACGACAAGCATTCCGATCGAGGCAATGATGCCGACAACCTGGGACAACTGGATCAGCAGACCGCCCGTGCCGCCAAGAAAATCAAGGTTCTGAATGCCGTAAATGAGCAAGCCGAGCAATGAGACCACGAATATTATCGCCAGAGCGAACACGGCCCTCACCGCCCAGCGCAGCCGCATGTCAAACCGCGGAAGTTCAAGCGTCTTGCCGTAATGACGCCGCACCAACCACCCAACGAACCAGAGAATGAGTGTCAGAAGCATTACGGCCAGCGACACGACAAGCACGGGCATAAGCACGGCATTGTTTTCCCAAAGGCCGACGCGTTTAAAGACCATGAACGGATATGGAATTATCAACTGCATCCGTCCGTTCTCATCCGGTTTGAAAACAAGCAGATCTTGTCCGTTGACCTCGCGGAACTTCATCCCGCCGATATCCTGCCAGTGCTTTG
>JADYZI010000225.1 GCA_020853255.1 Acidobacteriota bacterium | reverse complement strand
GTCCATCTTCGAATCCTCCATTGTCTTTCGAGTCCTTTGTCTTTTGCGGGAGGCAGCAACAACTCGAATAGCCGCCGATATCTCCCAGAAAACGCATTCCGCATAATAAAGCGTTAACGGAACGCATACTTCAGCAACTGATTTCAGCCGCCGATTGTGGCAATTTGCACGATACTCTAACTAAAATCTCCAAAAAAGAGTGTATGCCGCCATACAAGACGGCACTTTAGTTAGGCCTAAATCGAAAAAACTGACTAAATGTAGTCCCATTCGCCTTCAAATACAAGCAAGATCAAGGGTTTAGCAAGAATTTCCGATATCCAAATCGGGCCCGCGCCTGGATCCCGATCAAATCAATGAAAAAGCAGCCCGATCAGGACTGCTTTTGCGGTTTCATGGAGTTCATCACGGGTTACCGGATTCACGCCAAAACATCATTCTTGTTGGCAACCAGCCAACTTATGGCACCATCAGGTTTTTTAGGCTTCTGGTCGTCGCGCGGGTTTCGCGGCGGCGGCTTTTCAGGCGCCGGTTCCACTTTCGGAGGCGGTTCCTTCGGGGGCCGCGGCCTTTTTTGATCGTCCTTCTGGGCAAAGGCCGTAAACGCAAGGCCAATCACCATGACCGATCCCAGTAGCAACTGCTTGAATATCTTCATTTCTACCTTTTCTCCCTATTCCGTACTCAACTACTAACGCTCCGGGGAAGAGGGAAAGTGCGTCACTGTAGCGGCTTGCAATACCAATGCCATAACGGGCCGATATCGCTCAAACCAGTCATATGACGAAAAAGCACGTAGTTCCGTTGGAATCTAGTTGCACCTGGCCAGCCGGCGTTTACAAAACTTTACGTTTTCGTTCATTCTCATACGAAATAGTGAATTTCGCGACTGTTTCAGGCTGCTCGGGGTAGACAGCCGATTTTGACTGTTATCTGGCCGATTAACTACAATGCAACCTTACACCGATTGTTTGCCAGAGCAAAGCAAAGAGGAAAAGAACGATCCATGACCCAAACGGTTTCGACGACAGACCGAATTAGAGCATACCTCGTACTTGCGGCCACGGTGGGAACGGTTGGCTTCAATTGGCTGGCGGCCAATGGACACGTTGGCGGCGTCACGCCGGAGTTTATTTCTGACAAATTTCCGTCGGTGATCACACCTTCCGCATATGCATTTACTATCTGGACTTTGATCTACGCAGGGCTGATCATTTTCAGCATCTATCAGCTTCTCCCCGGCCAGATCGAACGCTTTCGCCCGATTCGTTCTCTT
Source organism: Acidobacteriota bacterium (assembly GCA_020853255.1). The sequence continues at coordinate 8,921 of JADYZI010000225.1, read as the reverse complement.
TACATTTTTGCCTCGGCCCTCAATTGTGCGTGGATATTCTTTTGGGCGGGCGAACAGATCGCGATCTGCCTCGTTATCCTGGTCGCTTTGACCGCGATCCTGTTTTTGATCAATTCGAAGCTGCCGGAAGCGAGATCCGGCCTTGAATCATTTTTGGTACGGGGTACATACGGGTTATATCTAGGTTGGGTTTCGGCGGCGGCCCTGATCAATTTCGCTGTCTTTTTGGTTTATATTAAGGCCGATCCTGGTTATGCGCGGCCTGTGCTTGGAGCAGCTTTGGTGCTGATAGGCGCGGCGTTTGGCGTGTTCGTTCGGGTTTGGCTGGTCAATTATTTTGCTCCGCTGGCCATTGCATGGGCACTCACAGCGATCGCGGTCAAGCAGAGCGGAAATACTCTCGTCGTGGCGGCGGCGGCCGTCGGTGTCATTGCATGCCTGATAGCCGCAACAAGTTTTGTGCTAAATCTCAAGAGTTCATTAGATGAATAACGCAAAAATCTGTGTATCTGTTTTTTCAGCGGACGCCGAAGGGCTGATCGGGCTGCTGCGTCGGGCTGAATCGGTGGCGGACGTTGTCGAATTACGATTCGACGGGCTCGATCCGGAAAATGTCCGCATCGCATTCGAGCAGCTTGCCTCGGACAAGCAAATTCTGCTTACCATGCGGCCAAAGGAACAAGGCGGCCATTCGACCAAGGATCTGACGAGCAGGATCGGATTCTGGATGGAGTATGCGCTGCACCGCAAGATCGATCATGGGTCGATCTGGATCGATCACGAGCATGATCTTATACCGAGCAAAGATCTTATGTTCTGGGTCGATCAATGCTTCGTTGTCCGCTCGCGGCATTATCTTGAGGGCGAAATAGCCAATCTTGATAAGGCGTATGAGACGGTAGTTTCGGATGAAGAGGTCGGGAAGATCGTCGTTTCGGCGGAAAATGCCGAGGATGCTATTGACATATGGAAACTATTGGTCCGCGCGGGAGAGGATGGGCGGCGGCTGACAGCATTGGCAATGGGCGAGGCAGGAAAATGGACAAGGATACTCGGCCCGGCCCATGGGGCTTTCATGACATACGCAGCCCTTGAAGCGGGCGGCGAAACGGCTCCGGGCCAACTGACTGCCGAAGACCTGATCGACGTTTTCAGGGTCCGCGAACTTGATCGTGAGACCACTGTTTATGGAATAATCGCGGGCAATACCAGTTACTCTGCATCGCCGTGGATGCACAACCCGGCATTCACGGCGAGCGGCCTCAACGCCGTATTTGTTCCCCTGCAAACCAACGACCTTGATAGTTTTATGAAGCGCATGGTCCTCCCCGCGAGCCGCGAGGTAGAATTGAATTTTCACGGCTTTTCGGTTACAAATCCTCATAAGCAGGCGATCATGCAGTACCTCGATGAAGTGGACGAAGCCGCCGCCAGGATCGGTGCTGTTAACACCGTAAAGATCGAAGACGGCAAGCTTTACGGCTATAACACAGATGCACACGGTTTTATCTCCACCCTGAAAGATAAATATGGCGAACTGAGCGGGGCTCGTGTGGCCATCTTCGGAGCAGGCGGCGCGGCCCGAGCGTGCATTGCCGCCCTACTGGATGCAGGCGCGGCGGTGAGCCTCTTTGCCCGAAATGAGGAACGTGGGACAGCGTTGGCAAATGAGTTTGATATTCCGTTCGAGGGCCGTGTCGGCGAACGCAGGATGGCTGACGATTTTGACATTGTCGTCAATGCAACACCCCTTGGGACCGCTGGGTCAAATGCAGAATACTGTGTACTTTCGGAACCGGAGCTCGCTGGTATAAAACTGGTGTACGACCTTGTTTACAACCCGCCTGAGACGACGTTGATCCGTGAAGCACAAGCCGCAGGTGTACCGGCAGTCAACGGCCTGGAAATGATCATCGAACAAGGGGCGAAACAGTTCGAGATATGGACCGGCCAACAAGCACCCATTGACGCAATGCGTGCCGGAATCGAAAAACGCCTTAGCCAGAGATAGCCTCATGCAGCCCGAAGCTCTGAACTGTCCAAATTGCGGCGGGACGGCCGCAACCGGTCGTCCGAAGTGCGATTTCTGCGGTTCGCGGCTTCGAACCGTCGCATGCCCATCTTGCCTGGGCATGATGTTTCTCGGGAGCAAATTTTGTTCGCACTGCGGAAACTCGGCGCAGCCTGCGCAATTGTTGGACACGAAGGATACGGGCGATTGCCCACGCTGCAAGGTCCAACTTCAGCTTTTGAAAATAGACGAAGTTCTGATCCGGGAATGCGAACGCTGCGGCGGATTCTGGTCGAACACTCAGACCTTCGAAGATCTATGTGCAAGTAAGGAGCAGCAATCGTCCGTGCTGGGATTTATTGGAAGCTATGTTCACTCCGACATGGAACCGGCAAAGATCAGTTACGTTCCCTGCCCCGACTGCAAGGAATTGATGAACCGCAGCAATTTCGCACGCTCGTCCGGCGTGATCATCGACAGGTGCAAGCAGCATGGCGTTTGGTTCGACGCGGCGGAACTGCCGAAGATCCTCGAATTTGTCGATAGCGGCGGCCTTGCCCGCCAACGTGAAAAGGAAAAGATCGAACTCGAAGACGAACGCTCGCGCCTGCGTGAGGAACGACGACGCCTCGATATGCAGGCACGGCGATCTGGGGGCGATCATTGGGGTGATTAGCTCGCGGGCGGGATCCGACGTTGAAATGATTCGCGCTCGGGTATTCTGCTTTGCGTCTCTTTTTTGCGTGCTTGGCGTGAGGTGAGGCCCGGTTTCCCGCAGAGCCGTACCGAAACACCAAGACGAAAATTTCGGTCATGCAGCACGAGTCCAGTACATGACCAATGTGCGGCAGAGTCCTCCGCCTTTTGACCGTACCGCCAATTTAGGTAAAATTTAAGTTTACCTTTATTTAAGGATCTATCATCATGGATAACGCATTTATTAACGCAGTTGAACAGTTCAATGAATTAGAGTGGCTGACGGCTGTGGAGTCGGTACTGCCGGCGATCCACGACGTTGATCGCAACGCCGTTCAGATATGGTTCCGCTTTTACCCGCTTGACCTTGTCAGATACCTTGAATCTGCCGATGACGTCGAAAAGGCGATGAAGTCCGTTTCCATCGGAGGCGACTTTGGGCTAATGGACAAGATCGATTTTTCGCACTACTTTCTGTACGGCCACCGATTCTGGCCGCAAATTAAGTCGGCGGTTATTGAGCGGGCCAGATCAGCCGAACCATTTACGTGCTTAAAGACCGAGATCACAAATATCGCGAAATTGACAGCCGTTACGGCTAAGACCAATGAATCGCTGACGACAGCAATTGCCGCCGTCGGACTAATGACATTGGTGCAGACCGGACTTGAGGAAATGGAGAAGGCCCCGGGCTCAATTGTCCGCCCGGAAGGAGTTATGACCGGTTCCCCGGACTCGATCGTCGCGGCACGGGCAAAGGACGATTCACAGGGCGTATTTGGCTTCCTGAAGACCGTGGACAAGAAGTTTTCGGTTGACTTCACAGCGTCTGCCTTTGCCGGCCGCTTCCCTATCATTAACGATGAACAGATCACGTCTGCCTCACGCAAATCGCATGACAGCGATTGGCAGTCGCTCGATTCGCGATGCTGGGATGGGCCAGTACCAATTGAATGCACGTCCGCCTCGTGCGGTACTTGCTGGGTTGGCGTTCTTGGAGGGCAGGAAAAGCTTTCGCCGCCGTCCCCGCGCGAACGCCGTCAAATGAAAGTGTTTGGTCATATTCAGCCAAATGACGAGCACCCCTTCCTACGCCTCGCCTGTCAGGCAAAGGCGTTCGGCAACGCCACGATCGTGATCCCGCCATGGAATGCTGTGTTCGGTAAAGAGGTCAGGGGGAATGTTGAGGAGCTTGAACTGGAGCCTGTGACGACATCCGCCGCCAAACTTCGCGAAACGATCGCCTCAGCCGTTTCCGGCGAATGAAGCTGGGATCTGAACGTTCGACTTCGAACTCTGGACTCTTCGACCTATTTCCTCGCCGATCGCTGTTCGACCGACCGGATCTGGACAAAGGTGTTCGGCTGTTTTGTGCGTATCCTTAATCGCGGAGAAACTTCCGCCTCCAGGCTTCCGGGTCCCGAACGATATTCGATCTCGTAGGCCGTGCGAAGTTGGCTTACGATGTCCTCATATGCCGACTGTAACTGAGAAAGCTTCGATATCTCGTAATACACACCACCAGATACCTTGGCGAGCCGATCTCCTTCCAACTTTGCTTTTGATGTGAGGTCGCCTTGCAGATAGCGTGAACGAAGGGCGTCCATCGACGCATTTGCATCAGACGCGGAAGCAGCGACCAAAGCGGATGGAACGTACAGCGGATATATCAATGCACCGCTTTCCTCGATAGACGAAAGCATAGAATCGAATGGGAGAAAGCTTCGATTGTCATCGCCGTCCGTGAGCACCACTATCGCCGTCCGCTCGCCCTTTAGCGGCCGGAGCGTCTCAGCAAGCGTATAGGCAAGCGCATCGTAATATGCGGTTGCGCCGCCTGCATCGAATGTATCAAGGCTTGCGGACAGTTCCGCCTTGTCGGTCGTGAAATTTGAAACTACGTGGACATCATCATTGAATGTAACTATCGCTATGCGGTCGCGGGCATCGACAGTATTGACAAAGTTTCGGGCCGCTTTTCGGATGAAGTTAACATAATTTTCGACGCTACCGGAAACATCCAGCAGCATGACAAGATTAAAGGGCGCGATTGACGGCCGAACCGAGACCACCTGCCGCTCGGTGCTGCCTTCGAACACTTCAAAATCCGCCGCCGCCAGATCGCCGACCGCACGGTTGTTAATGTCGCTTACACGCACCGACGCGACCTTAAGGCCTGAATAGCCAGGATCTTCGACCTTCCTGCGTTCGGCAAATCGCGGCTCCAGTTTTAGCGGCGGCAGCGTCCGCATATAATCGCCGTAATACTGCGGAGCGGCACGCCGTATCGCCTCCATCAGCAGCGAATCGCCGCTACGGATGATCGACTTGGCAGCGTTTGTCAGCGGTCGCTCGCGAAGGTCACTCGTAACCTCATTTGGCGGAATGTTCAGGAGGATAATGCCCCGTGCGGTTTCCAGGTCCAATTCGACGAGGCCCGCCTTCTTGTCGTGCTTCCCCTTCCTGCTTTTCTTCTCGCTGGTCCCTTCCGATGAAGTTCGTTGACCCTCCATATCTTCCTCGCGCGGAGGCAAAGTCGTTTCATCTGAGTTCGGCGCTGGTTCATCGCGGTACGTCCCATCGATCCGAAACTTACCGCCAGACTTTTCCTTGATCTTTGACAACTCGAAATCACTCAAAAACCGGGGCCGCGAGGCGGTCCAAAGAAGTGAGTACCGCACATTTTCTGTCGGCACATCGGCCGCGATCGTTCCCGTAACCGTGCGGACCTCGGCCGAGGCAATATCGCCGCCTATCCGTACCTCACCTTCATGGGTCTCGATCTTCAAGCGAGTCCGGGGTGGAACGGTCAAGTTTAGATCAATTCGCTTCTTAGCATCGGCGGAAGCAACTTCGATCTGAATAAGTGTCTGCGAGGCGTTGATCTTTATTTCAGATCCCGCAACACCGGCCGCCGAGACTGCGGCAAATGAAACCGTTTCGGCATCGGGCTGCTGCTTTTCGCTGTCCACCGTCGCCGAAACCCTGCCAAAGTGATTAATTATCTCGATCCTCGCTCCTGCGGCTACCGGGAACGAACGTTCCGCCGGCTGGCCGAGGCCCGTCAATGCTCCAAGAGTGACTACTCCCAGCGTGGTCAGAATGGAAAAAAACTGCATTCTCATTTCTTACGACCTTCCGGTTATCCGACCTGACTGGATCAATCGCTGACGAACACGTTCCTGCCACTTCTTTCGCGGCTTGTCCGTCTCTTCAAAACGGGCAAGCAGATCTTCCAGCGGCTCACCGCCGGCCTGCCGCGTTTTAAGGTAAAGAAGCGCAATAATGATCGCCGTGAACGAGATAGTGATTATTTGAATAGGAAGCAGGAATATCTGCAAGAGCGTTTCAAGCACCGCATCCACAATCCGGGCCCGCATATCCTTGGGCGGCGCTTTTTGTTCGAACCTTGTCCCCCGTCCGAGATCGATCTCGATCGCAGTGTCGCGACCATTTATCTCCGATGCTTGAGCCGCCCCGGAAGCAGGATCTTGGTTGTGGCCGTTCTCGGAATATAGTGATTTTCCGTTGAACGCCTTTGCGCTTATATTGACCATGATCGAGAGAGTCCCCGCGGCCACCATAGGGATCATGAACATTATCACGTATGCGGCAAGGGCCGTCGCCATCGATCGCGAGATCAGGGCCTTCGACCGTTTAACTGCATTCCAGCCACGAAGGTCCTCCATCATCACGACCGGTGCGATAAGCATAAGCTTGACCGCCACAAGAAAGAACGCAACGATGGCCGCCAACAAGCTCACAGTTGCGGAAATGATTACTGTAACGGTTCCCGCTCCAAACAGCATCCACAGCAGACCGAAGATGACGGAGAACGCAATTGCGGCTGCGACGGTGGCGGCAAGTATCGGGGCAAGTGTGGTAAGAATGCCCAGTCCGGCAAATGTCTTCCACTTTTTGCGCGCATCGGAAAGGGCGGCACGAAGCCTGATCGGCCTGAGCGGCATGGCGAGCGACTGAGTGACGATCCACGCGATAGTGCCGACGATCAGAAACGCACAGTACGCAGTCATTAAGAAATTGACCAATCCGGTCACACCCAGTCCGACGTCTGCCGCAACGCTTGGAATCGCGTCGCTCGCTTTCAGAAATCCCAATACGACGGCCAGGGTCGTTGTTGCGATGATCGGGATAAAGAAAAAAATAGCCAGGGTAAGGAATTTCTGAATGTGCTCGGTCCATATCATACCCGCACGCCTGAGCAAGCCAAATATGCCTTCAGACCGTGCCCGGAGAGCGCTGGCAAATGCCTCGGCCGTTTGCGGCCTGTCGTCAGGGTTCTTCGACAACGAGTCGAGAATGACGCGCTTGAGTTTTTTTCGGACGCGTTTGGCCGTAAAGTTCGGCGGCGGCAGATACTTGTGCGATTCCATTACTCGTGTAAAGTCGCCCCTGAACGGAGTATCACCCGACAGCATCTGGTACGCAATGATACCGAGGCTATAGATGTCCGATCGCGGATCAAGCCGATCGCCGCGGCATTGCTCCGGCGACATATACAAAGGCGTGCCGAGAACAGATCCGACGCGTGTAAGATTTGAGGTTGTCGGCGCAGAGATAAGTGAACTATGTGATGTTGCGGTGTCGTTCCCGTTTCCCGATCCGTCCGTGTCCATCAACCGCGTCTTGGTATCGTCCTGATCGCCGCCGCCGCCCGCACCGGCTTTCAGGACATGCGTGCCCTTATCTTCGTGATCGTCCGGGCATTGGACGAGCGTCTCTTTCTCGGAACCTGCCGGTGGGCCGATCACGGCCGTAGCAGATCCATCTCCGACCAAGGTCGGTGTAATGCTGTCGTGAATCGTTCCGTCAATTTTACCACCCGCAAACGTACGGTTCGCTCCATCGACCAGCGTTTGTGCGGCCCCTTGCGTGACCGGATATTCCGTCACTTCGTGCCTTTCCTGCGCTTCGAGCTTGGCAATTCCGAAATCTAGAACTTTGACCGTATAACCGCCCCGTTGATTGGGTTCAAGCCAGATATTGTCCGGTTTAAGATCGCGATGAATAATGCCTTCCTCGTGCGCTTCTTGAACGGCTGAACAAACTTGTTCCAGAATGTCGAGCGTCCAGCTTACGGGCAGGTTCTTTTCTTCTTCGAGGATCTCGCCAAGTGTGCATCCGTCCAGGTACTCCATTACAAGATATGCAACCTGCCCTTCGTCAGTGTCAGCAAAGCCGAAATCGGTGACGTCGACGACGTTCGGATGGCGAAGGCGGCCGGCGGCCCGGGCCTCGCGGCGAAACCGTTCGACAAACTCGGCGCGCTCCATAAACTGCGGTGCGATTACCTTGATGGCCACCGGACGTTCTGTGCCGAGGTGGGTCGCAAGGTACACCGTTCCCATTCCGCCGCGGCCAAGCTCTCTTTCTATCTGATATTTTTCATCGAGCGTTTGCCCGATCAGATCGCTGAAGTTCATGACATCCTTCCGGCCCTCCATCCAGGAAGGCCGTACTGAACCTGGCTCCGAAGCGTGTTGTAAGAAAAAACGACGCAGGAAGCAAACAAACGCAGCCGGGTCGACGCTGGATCTATCCAAAACCTTCCTGGTCGGCCTTGGGGCTAATAGTAGCATTTTAACCGTATCTGCCGGCTGGAAAAAGTTGGCAATGGGTTTTATGGTTCCAACAAGTTCTCCGATCGCCATTCATCCGCTTCCTCCCTTGCATAGGAGTGCTAAATTGGGCTAACGTGTGAGCATTCAAAGATGCCGGATCGATAGATGTGCCACACATGCAACGGCATTTCACATTTCTCACAACCTGTGCTAATATCCTGGTTTGTTGATCGGGAGCAGATTCTACAAAAAAGCGAGCGAATGCGTGCTCGGCAATACAATTACTATGGACAAAACAAAAGCTATTGAATCGGCATTGCTGCAGATCGAAAAGAAATTCGGCAAAGGCTCGATAATGCGGCTCGGCGAAAAGCCGCACGAAGAAGCTGGGGCGATCTCGACAAACTGCCTTAGCCTTGACGCGGCGATCGGAGTCGGCGGGCTGCCCCGCGGACGAATTGTCGAAATATACGGCCCCGAAAGTTCTGGTAAGACGACACTTGCCCTCCAGGTGGTTGCCCAGGCACAAAAGGCAGGAGGTATTGCGGCGTATATCGATGCCGAGCACGCAATGGATCCGGATTATGCCGGTAAGCTTGGGGTCAATATAGACGATCTGCTTATCTCACAGC
>JADYZI010000224.1 GCA_020853255.1 Acidobacteriota bacterium | reverse complement strand
TTTGCGATTCAACAAGGCGCGCATTCGCAAGCTGCCCAAGAATCCGACGGATCACGACAGGGTTCGTATTCACGCTATGCGCGATCGTGTCGGACTTCAGATTTGTCTCGCCCTTTAACGCAAGTAGAGCGAGAATATGAACCGCCATTGCGAATTGGCTGTTAGCTGCCATAACTGTAACAAGTATAGTTACAATAGGCCGAATTGTCAAATGCTAGCTCTCGGGTCGTTCAGTCGATAGTGTCCCGTTGGTCAATAAAGAATTTCGCTCGAAAGAACTTTTTCATCGCGAATGTAAAAAATGCGCTCAGACAAGGCGTAGGCCCCGAATCGGTTTTTTGCTCTAAACTTGACTCGAACTGCCCACACTGGTAGTCCAAGGGCTCTTGACAGATACAAGTTTCCCCACTTTGCAATGCGCATAGAATATGGGTCGTCCAGCACTTCATTAAGATACGCGACAACGGCTCTCACAGAACCGTTCTTTCTTTGAACCGGTTTCGGCCCAGGAGAAGTCTCCCTTGCTTGTGTCGGCCCAGGAGAAATATCCCATACTGGTTTCGGCAAGGGAGGAATCCATTGAGGCTTTGCGTAGCGTGGTCCTATTGAAGAGTTGTCCGTGGGGATTCTAATTTCTCGGCCCGAAAACAGGACTGAGTTCGGAAGCAAGCCGTTGAATTTTGCAAGGTCGGCGGGATTGACCTTCTCGCGGGCAGCGATCTTCGCAACGGTATCGTCAGCTCTCGCCCTCACGATGCGCCACGCAACCCCGGATCCCACTGGCACGTAAAATATACTAGACTCGCTTGATGCATCAACAGTTTCTTCGGACGCATCAACGGTGGAATCATTGGGTGCAGCCGCAACCGTGGACGGACGCAACGTCCATAACCTGCTGGAAACAATGAGTTTGTTTGTTTTCCAGCCACACGTTTTATAGAGTTCTAGCAGCTTTGAACTATCGACCGATGAAGTGTCTAGTTGATAGATCACATCGATGAGCGATAGGTAGCACTTGTGCACTTGTTCATTTTCAACGTCGGCTGTGATCGTAGAGTATAGAAAGGCCTCAACGGACCTGTCAAACTTCACGCGAGCCAACGACTGCCGCCGCATCTCCAACTCCGTAATGCCAGACTCAAAACGATCCTTCACTTCAGCTAGAACTGCAAGATACTTCTCATCTTGAGGCGACTTGGGCAAACTCGTACTCTTCCTAGCAACGGTCACTTGCGAACAAATCGCGGTTGGGAAAAATAATAGAAGGAATGCGATAACGTGGAAAATCAGCTTCATTGAATAGCTTTCACCAGAATAGCGAAGACCACTTCAAAAATTTGCCAGCTTCGAGAGATAGACGGGCGGCCATCTATTTCTCCGCTATTCGGCTGGGGACCTTTATCTCGCGGCCGGCAAAAAGAACCGAATTTGGGAGAAGGCCGTTAAATTTTGCAAGCTCGGCAGCATCGATCTTTTCGCGAGCTGCGATCTTGGCGACAGTGTCGCCCGCTTTTGCTTTCACGACACGCATTTTTGCGGTCGGAATCGTCGCGACAGGTCGATTCGTCGGGCGAGTGTATGCCGTTGACTCAACGCGGTTACCGACCGCAACAGGAACGAATACCTTACCGCTCGGGTGCTTCATTCCGGGGTTTGCTTCCATCAGTTCGGCAACACTGACGCCCGTCTTGTTCGAAATGGACTGCCAGGTCTCACCATGCGAGGTATTGGCAAGATTCGTATTTGGGATCTTGGAAGCCGGCAAGCGCTTGAAGATCGCAGCGACCTCATTTGCCTTCCCGACAGGGACGTTAACGACATACGGCACCGGCGGCGTCGTATTCGTACGCAAATGAGGATTAAGATAACGAAGAAGCTGAACGCTCGTGTCCGCCGCGGCAGCGATGAGGTTCAGGTTGGTCGACGCAGGAACACGAAGGCGATCATAGCGAAGCGAAGGTGCCGGCCGAATCTGGCCGAAACCATATTGGGTCGGATTGTTCGCGATCAAGATCGTTGCAAGAATGTTCGGAACGTAGTTACGCGTTTCACGCGGAAGATACGGGAACGCAAGCCAGAAATTCTCGGCTCCGGCACGACGGATCGCTCGATCAACGTTTCCTTCGCCCGAGTTGTAAGCGGCCATCGCGAGTTCCCAGTTCCCGTGGTAGCGGTTCGCAAGGAACTTCAAATAACGTGCCGACGCACGCGTTGCCTCATCAAAGCTGTTGCGCTCATCAACATAAGCCGTTCGCTGAAGGCCGAATCGGACGCCTGTGCCGGGAATGAACTGCCAAAGGCCCGAGGCAGCGGCAGAAGAAAATGCTGTTGGCTTCCACGCACTTTCGACCTGGCCGAGCCACGCCACATTCTCGGGAACGCCCTCTTCACGGAAAATTCGCCGAGCCATCGACATGAACATTCCGGAGCGGTAAAGCCCAACTTCCATCGTCGTACGACCGCGGCCGCGGTAGTAATTGATGAACTGTTGGATCATCGGATGAACCTGGAACGAAAAACCAAGCGATCGATTCGAGACGACACGCTGCAGATATTGGTACTGCTCTTGGGCGACAGGATTGTCGTTAACATCCTGCTCTTCGGGCGTCAACTCCAGTTTCGCGAGATCATCGAGCGGCGAAGGCTCGAACTCCTGATTCACGAAACCTCGCGGTGCCGCGTCGCTTGGGCCGCTGGCCACCGCAACGGTAGAGTTCGCGACCGGCGTATTCGCTCCGGGCTTCGCCATTTGGGAGACCTGATCTGCAAGTTTTACGTCAACTTCCCATCCGCAAGTCGCTGCAACGCCACGCACTTGCGGCATTTGGCTGTCAGACGGATATTCGATCCGATAAACGGTCTCGATAAGCTGGTTGTAGCAGTTTTGAAGGCGTGGTTCGCCCTGAATATTCAAAGTGGAGTAGAGAAAGACCTCGACGGACTTATCAAAACGTGCCCCGGCGTCCTGATAACGCC
>JADYZI010000223.1 GCA_020853255.1 Acidobacteriota bacterium | reverse complement strand
TGCAGATCGAGCGGTTCTATACAAAGCGCCAGATCCTTGAGATGTATATGAATTACGTCTTTCTCGGAGCCGGTGCGTATGGTTTTGAGGCCGGCTCCCGGACGTATTTCGGCAAATCATTGAACGAACTGAGCCTTGAAGAGGCTGCACTGCTTGCGGCGATACCGAAATCGCCTGAATATTCGCCAACGCGGAACATGGAGAAGGCAAAGGCCCGACGCGATATTGTGCTCGACCAGATGACGAAGTATTTCCCCGAGCGCTATTCGCAGGCCGAAGTTGATGTCGCAAAGGCCAAGCCGATCAAACTGGCGGATACGGCATATTATCAGGCGTTGCCGAAATCTACCGCCTGGGATTATCCGGTAGAAGAGATTCGCAAATATCTCGAGGACAAGTACACAACACGCGTGGCACAGGGCGGGCTGAAGGTCTATACCACTATCAATGTCGAAGCACAGAAGATCGCGACGCGGGTCATACGCGAGCGGCTGCGTGCCTATGATAAAGGGCGGGCCTGGCGGTCAGATTATCAAAATATCCTCGTTGACCCGGACGGCGAGGCAATAACAGACGCAAAAGAGATCGAGAAAACGCTGAATTCCTATAAGCACGCCGACTGGTACGGTGATGAATATGAGGAAGGCGAATATATCAAAGGCCTGGTGATGAAGGCCAATCCGGGATCGGATGAGGTGGGCGTCCGTTTCGGCAAATTCAAGGCGGTGGTCGGGGCGAAAAACATGGGCCGCAGCGGCAAGCGGCCGAAAGATGAACTGAAGCCCGGGATGCTGGCCGAGTTTTTGGTTGAAAAAGTAGATCAGCAAAACAAGACCTTGCAGGTGCAGCTTTCGCAGGTGCCTGAGGTGCAGGCATCGATCGTGACCATCGATGCTCACACCGGCGAAGTTGTGGCGATGGTCGGCGGGTACGATTTTCATACAAACAAATTCAACAATGCCACGCAGGGCCTAAGGCAGACCGGGTCGAGCTATAAGCCGTTTATCTATACCGCCGCGGTCGAAGATGGGATGACGCCCGACATGCTGGTCAGCGGTGCGCCGATAAAACGCGGCGGCTGGCAGCCGCATAATTATGACGGCAGCCTAAGCCACCCGAACGTGCCGATGAAGATAGCGCTGGCAAAATCGTATAACCTGGCCGCCGTCCACCTGCTAGAACAGGTAGGCATCCAGTCGGGGGCACAAATGGTTCGCCGGTTCGGCATCACAAACCCAATGGCGCCAAGCCTGCCATCCGCATTGGGCGCCAGCGAGGCATCACTTCTTGAAATGGTCTCGGCCTATTCGGCCTTTCCGAACAAGGGGGTTCGCATCGCCCCGCATCTGATCCGTAAGGTTTACAGCCGGGACGGAACGCTGCTTGAAGAGTTTGATAATTCAAGCTCTCGTGTGACAAGTGAATACGTCGCCTTGACGATGGTCGATATGATGCGCGGTGTAACGGCCGGCGGCGGAACTGCTCCAGGAGCAAGCGCCGCGGGACAGCCGCTTGCGGGCAAAACGGGAACGGTCAACGATCATACGGATGTTTGGTTCATTGGATATACTCCTGAATATGTGACCGGCGTATGGATGGGAAATCCGGAAAAGAAAGAGAATCTGGGCGGCGGCATGACTGGCGGCCACGGGGCCCTGCCTTATTTCAATTCCTTTATGAATGCGTTCATGAAGGGCAAGCCCGCTGAACGATTCCCGGAACCGCCGGCAATGCCAGCCGAGATACGTTCGCTGATGGAACGCAACAAACGCGAAGAGCTTGAGAAGCTTGAAAAAGCAGAACAGGCCGGGATTCGCTCGGGAGCATTGACCAAACCGACGCCGGGGACAGACGTTGCGGCCCCGGAAGCGCCGGCGGGCGACACGGGTGAGACAACAAAACCGCCGACTTTGCCGGATGACCCGCCGCCGCTTCGCCCGCCAGGTGAGCAGAGGCCTCCGGTCCGAAAGACCGAACCTTCCGAGGAAAAACCTGAAGGCAAAAAGCCGAAAGGCAAAAAGGGAGACGGTTGATCGACTATTGCCGCGGTAAAATTACAAGGCGCAAGTAAATTCTAAAACTCGGCGTGCAAATTTTCTCTCCATTCGGCTTGGGAGATTTCTACTTGAATTGTGAGTTTCGCAGCAGCGTAAATACACCGTCGTGAGGGCTTGACTGTCTCGCCCGCCGGAATTAATCTGAGTAAAATACCCCAGTTTAACCCGCTCAGGAGACATGAAATGACGACCGCGACGGCCCGAGATGATAGATCGAGCGTTGAAACAATTTTGAATCATTTGACGCCAAAGGACAGTGCCTTGGGTGGCTACCTGGTCACCGGTTCCCGCGAAGAATACGATCGGTTGCTTCTCGCGGCACTAAAAGGAAAGATCCCCGAAGAACTTACACTTGGCCGCTCCGGCATGAAGCTCGGGCAAAAGCGAATAATCCCGCCTGACAGTATCCTTTGCGGCCAATAAGCTTGGGCCGCCTTTCGGAGCCGTGAGGAACTGGTCGAAACGCTCTCACTGCGCGAAGCGGGCTAGCGGATCGCAAAATTCATCCAGGAAGAGGGCGGCGGAAAGGAGATTCGATCATCTTCACCCAGGAGCTGAAGCACAAGCAGACTGGTCGCAAGGTATTCACGAAGTGTTGATGCGAAGAATTTTCTAGAGGGGCCGTCATTCTAAAGAAGAAAAAAAAGCGGTGGTCAGAGCGCGGGATTTGGGTGGTTTGGCACTTGGCGTGGAAATGAACCAATGGTTGGTGCATTCCGCTATGAGGCGAAGATGGCGATCCGTGAGGTTTACGAGGATCTGGATCTTCTCTTCCCAAACCGAGATCGGAACGCCGACGCTTGATGGCAATTTAGACAAGCGGAATTTCAAGAAGATCATCAAAGCTGGAAACGAAACTATCACCAAGGCGAACATCGAGAATGGCGAAGATAGGCCATTGCTGAAAACGATCAGACTCTACGATCTCCGGCATACGTGCGCGACGCTACTCCTTTCGAAAGGCGTGAATCCGAAGGTCGTTTCCGAGCGGCTCGGGCACTCGTCTATCGCCCTGACGCTGGACATCTATTCTCACGTCCGCCCGGACATGCAGAATGAAGCTACCGGCATAATGGAAAATCTGATGTTCGGGACTAAGTAATTTTGGCGCACTAATGGCACACAAAACTAAAAAAGACGGCTTAGGTTGCCGTCTTTCCGTCAAGTTAAGTTGTTGTAAATAAGTGGTGGCGGGGGGGAGGATCGAACTCCCGACCTTGGGGTTATGAATCCCACGCTCTAACCATCTGAGCTACCCAGCCGTGGATAGTAGATTATAGACCAGCGGCAAGACAATTCAAACTGAGTA
>JADYZI010000222.1 GCA_020853255.1 Acidobacteriota bacterium | reverse complement strand
TTATATCCTTTCATCTGTAGCGTATCCTCCTTCCAGGCCTCAAAAGCCTGCTAATGTTTTTTTGATCAAAAACAAGGATACGCTATTTTCGTCTTTACCCATTTCCACAACTTTCGATACTATCTCTCTGAGCGCGTAGCGAAACAGTTGAGCAGAGTAGACCAAAAAGTAATACGAAGAGGACAATAAGCTTCATAACGAGTTGAGCGAATTTGAAGACTTTCAATAAACTATTTCAAAGGTACCGGGACGGATTTTACTCGAAAAGCAAAAAATAGGGTTATAACTGCTAGAAATGCAGGACTCGTAAATAGGACAGCGAGTCGCAATCCGAGATAAACATTCACGCCCAAGAAGCTGAAGGCGAAAAGAGTTATCAAGATAAGCCCAGCAATCAAGAGAACGACGAAGCCGCCTTGCCCTCGACGACTTGCGTGATGAATTGAGCCGAAAGCCACAAGACACGCGGGGACGCAAAAGATAAATCCCGAAATCAGAGTTCGAAGTACAATGTCCAAGTGATCACTTTTCAAGACAATTGGTGATAAAGTGAGATAACAGACAACTAGTGTCGCGAGAAAAGTTAAAACGCCAAAAGCAATTTCCAGTTTCTGAACCAGTTTCATAATGGTTCTCCTCAAAATAGGGCCGGTCGCACAAAACTCTGACTCACAAAAAAAAATCAACGTGGAGCAAACGAAAATGTCGCAAAACTTTTGGGTTGAAAATCTTTCGTGAGTGTTCGGAAAGTAAATCGAAAATAGTTCCTGACTCTGGGTTTGTCAAATTGGATTGACCAAATTGTTTTGATGTCAGCTTTACCAAAGGTTGGACCTAACTTTTGGCTACGGAGCCTTCCCTGCATTGTCACATCGAAGCAATGACGGCGCGGATCTCGCCGTAGGTGTAGTCTTCGCCGAGGTGTCACCGTCAAAATCTGCCGGTGCGGGAATGTCGAATTGATTTGACGAACCTGAAGAATATCATTTCCGGCGAAGCAGCCGTACATGGCCAGGTTGGGCGTTCCGTAAATGGTACGTTCATCGTTTTGGGCGTATAGCAGTTGGGCAAAGTAATAAGGCCAGATAAACTAAAAGATTGATCTTCATAAGTACGTTTCGGCAGTGTCGGATTGATATAAAATTATCAGTTGGACTAAAGATGGATGTAACTTGCTATTTCAAAGACTGAAATGTCCTTCGACAAAGAAAAGCGTAAATCAGTGTCAGAACTGCAAAAACGAATTGCAGAATTATTAGGGAGACGACAACAAACCCTTGAAAATAAAACATCGCGCTGGCAAGCAAAGCGACAGCAACCAGAGCTGTCGTCAAGGCACCCGATAAGACCGTGCCGAATCCTAAGGAGCCTTTCCTAGTGGCCCAGGAATAGGCCCCGAGGCTTGTGAGAACGCTTGGTATCACAATCATCCCGAAAGCGCTTACCAACACAATCGCCGAACTAAACGCTCCGTCGTTTTCGTACCTGAATTTCACGTACGGAAGCATATTTAGGCAAAAATACGCAATGGTCAAAATCAAGGTCGCAAGGCCAAATGCAATTTCTAATTTCTGAACCAGTTTCATAGCGCGTCTCCTCCAAATAGTCCCGGTCGCACTAAACCTCGGGACTCACATAAAAAAATCAACGTGGAGCAAACGAAAATGTTACAAACTTTTGGGTTGAAAATCTTTCGTGGGTGTTCGGAAAGTAAATCGAGAATAGTTCCTGACTCTGGGTTTGTCAAATTGGTTTGACCAAATTCTTTTGATGTCAGCTTTACCAAAGGTTGGACCTAACTTTTGGCTACGGAGCCTTTCCCTTGCATTGTCACATCGAAGCGATGACGGCGCGGATCTCGCCGTAGGTGTAGTCTTCGCCGAGGTGTTCTTTGATCGGCGAGAGGGCACCGGATTCGTTGAATTTGATGACGGCTTGGCGGATGGGTTCGACTTTGTAGGGTGGGACGAGTTCGTTGAGGCCGACTTCGCCGGAGGTTACGAATTTCGCGAGGTGGCCCTCGATTGTGCTCGGCTGGACGCCGCGTTCGCGGGCGATGTCCGGGATCGAAAGGCCTGAGCGGAACATTTCGAGTGAGATTTGGTAGGTGTCTTTGCCGTCTGCGTCGCGTTTTGTGCGGGAGCGTTCGCGTTTGGGCGATTTGAGGTCGATGCGTGAAACGAGTCCGTTTTTTTGGCAATAGGCCTTGATCGCCCGCAAAAAGTCGGCACCGTATTTTTCGGATTTCAGATCGCCGACGCCGGAGATCTTTCGCAATTCCCAGTCGGCCTGCGGCAGATACGCCGCCATTTCGACAAGCGTCGCATCCGAAAAAACGACATACGGCGGCACGTTTTCGCTTTTTGCAAATCGGGTTCGAACCTCCCGCAGATCGTCGAACAAAGCCTGAATATACGGAAGTGAAACCTCCGGCACCAGCTTTTTCTTTTTCTCTTCCTTGACCTTAACCTTTATCAGCTTGACCGGCACGTTTCCGGCCAGCACATCCATGCTTTTTTCCGTCAATTTGATCAACGGAAACTGGCCCTCGGTCTGCGAGAGAAATCCCTGAGCGATCAGGTCTTTAAAATATTCGAACCAGTTGTGTTTCGAGATGTCGGCACCGACGCCGTACGTTTTGATGTTCTTGTGCTCGTCGCGAATATTCTGCGCCTGAGAGCCGCGAAGAAAATCGATCATGTAGTTGAGGCCAAAATTTTGCCCCGTGCGATAAACGGCACTCAATGCTTTCTGGGCAATGATCGTTCCGTCGAATCGTTCAACAGTTGTTGTGCAATTGTCACAATTGCCGCAGTCGTCCGCCAGTTCTTCACTAAAATAATTGAGCAAAAACCGTCGCCGGCAAGACCTCAGCTCGCCGAACTTGCCCATCTGATCAAGCTTTTTCAGCATTATCGCCGATTGCGATGCGTTGCCGTCAACTTCCGCAAAGCCTTTCAGCTTAATAACATCGGCCCAGCTAAAGAAGAGCAACGCTTCGCTCGCCAGGCCGTCGCGGCCCGCCCGGCCGGTTTCCTGATAATAGCTTTCGATATTTTTCGGCAGGTCCATATGGACGACAAACCGCACGTTCGATTTGTCGATGCCCATGCCAAACGCGATGGTCGCGACAATGATCTTCGTTTCATCTCGGAGAAACGAATTTTGATGCGTGTCGCGCATCTGCTTATCGAGCCCGGCATGATAAGACAATGCGCTAAAACCTTCGTCACGCAGATCCTCGGCAAGCGCGTCGACCGACGCACGGCTAAGGCAATAGATTATCCCGCTTTCGTCCTTTCGTTCCTCAAGAAAATCGAGCAGTTGGCCGAAAGAATTCCGCTTCGGCTCGACACGATAATTGATGTTCGGACGGTTAAAACTCGAGACAAAAAGTTCGGCGTCGCCTATCTCTAATCGGTCAAAAATGTCCTTGCGCACAAGCTTGTCTGCCGTTGCCGTAAGCGCGATAACCGGTATCCGCGGAAATTCCTTTTTCAGCACCGCGAGCTTTAAATACTCCGGCCTGAAATCGTGTCCCCAGCTTGAAATGCAATGTGCCTCATCGATCGCGAACAAAGAGATGTTCGTGCTGCGGATAAATTCCAAAAACTGATCGCCGCTCTGCAGCAAACGCTCCGGCGCGACATACAGCAATTTCAACTTCCCGCTTCGAACATCCCGAAAAACCTCGACCTGTTCCGCCGCCGGTTGAGTAGAATTCAAAAACGCCGCCTCAACACCATTCGCCTTTAACGCATCGACCTGATCTTTCATCAGCGCGATCAGCGGCGAGATCACCAGCGTCAATCCGTCCAACATCAAAGCCGGTATCTGATAACAAAGCGACTTCCCGCCGCCCGTCGGCATCAGCACAACGCAATCCCGCCCATCCAAAACAGCCCCGATCGCCGCCTCCTGATTCATCCGGAAGGAATCATAGCCGAATTGATGTTTAAGAATCTCGCGGGCTTTCGATATCGACGAGGACTGATTCATATGTTTCCTAATATCATTCTCTTTTTTGGCCGCTCATATAGAATCTGGATGATTTTATGATGAGTTCAAGTCTTGACATCGGTCATACGATAGATGCATATTGATATGCATGAGAACGACATTGATAATCAAAGACGAATTGCTTCAGCAGGCCGCCGACTACACTGGCATTAAAGAAAAAACCGCACTCGTCCACGCCGCCCTTAAAGCGCTCATCGAAAAAAAGGCCCGAGAGCGCCTAATTGCACTAGGTGGCACCGATCCTAAGGCGAAGGCAGGAAGGAGGCGACGATGATTCTGGTCGATACGTCGATTTGGATAGATCATCTTCGACATCCGTTACGCCGGTTGATCGATCTACTTCAGGAGGGCTTCGTCCTAACCCATCCGCTCGTGATCGAAGAACTAGCATGCGGCAGCATCGCCAATCGGGTTCGCTTTCTGGAAGAGATTTCTATGCTACCAAAAGCGACGACAATTGGACACGATCAAATCCTCCACTTTATTACGCGCCACGGACTATTTGCGAAGGGTCTTGGCGCAGTCGATACACACCTACTCTCCTCCGCAATGGTTGATAGGGCCGAAATCTGGAGTAGAGATAGGCGCTTGAATGGGGAAGCCGAGCGGCTCGGCCTCACGATCGAATTGAGCTAAACTACTATCTTCCGCTGCCCCGATCTATATCTCAACCGCATCGATCTGGGCTTTCTGCAATTTGCCGCTGTAGTCGATGTATAGCGATTTCCATTCGCTGAAGATGTCGAGCACCTGCGTGCCTGCTTCGCGGTGGCCGTTGCCGGTGCCTTTTGTGCCGCCGAACGGGAGGTGAACCTCGGCGCCGATCGTGGCGGAGTTCACATAGCAAATGCCGGTGTAGAGTTCCTGCATTGCGTGAAAGGCATTGTTCACATCCTGTGTGTAAATCGCCGACGACAGGCCGTATTTTACGCCGTTTACAATATCGATCGCTTCGTCGAGCGTCGAGAACGGAATAACGCACGTCACCGGGCCGAATATCTCTTCCTGTGCGATGCGCATGCCGGGTTTTACATCCGTAAAGACAGTCGGCTCGACAAACCAGCCTTTCGCATAGTCGCCCTTGGTCAGCCGATTGCCGCCGCATGCAAGCGTGGCCTTGTCGATCTTTTGGCCGATATGAATGTAGCCAAGGATCTTCTGCATCGCATCTTCGTGAATGACCGGGCCGACCTCTGTTTTCGGATCAAGGCCATTACCAACGCGAAGGGTCTTCACCTTTTCAACCAATTTCGCACAGAACTTTTTGTAGATCTTCTTATGCACAACAAGCCGCGACGAGGCGGTGCAACGCTGGCCGCTTGTGCCGAACGCTCCCCACAGCGAGCCTTCGACCGCATTGTCGATATCGGCGTCGTCCATCACGATAATGGCATTCTTGCCGCCCATTTCGAGCGAGACGATCTTGTTCTCGCGCCCGCATTGTTCGGCGATCAAAGCTCCGGTGCTTGTCGAACCGGTGAACGAGATCAGCCGAACATCCTTATGCCCGACCAACGCCGCACCGGCTTCGCCAAATCCGTTTACGATGTTGACGACGCCTTGCGGAATACCAGCTTTCTCGCATGCTTTTATCAGATTGATGGTCGAAAGCGGCACGTCTTCGCCGGATTTGATGACGACCGTATTGCCGCAAACCAATGCCGGGATCAGCTTCCACGATGGGATCGCCATCGGGAAATTGAACGGCGTTATCAGCCCGCAAATTCCTACCGGCTGGCGGACGCACATTGCGAATTTATTCGGCATCTCGGCCGGCGTGGTAAATCCATGCAGCCTGCGGCCTTCGCCCGCGGTGTAGTATGTACAATCGATCGCTTCCTGCACATCGCCGCCCGCTTCCTTGAGCACCTTGCCCATTTCGCGGGTCATCTGGCGTGTGAATTCATCTTTGTTTGAGCGCAGGATCTCGCCAAGCGTGAATAAAAGTTCGGCCCGCTTCGGCGCCGGTGTGAGACGCCATTTCTTTGCCGCACCTTTTGCCGCGGCAACCGCTCGGTTAACGTCATCCTCGTTCGACCGCGGGAAACGCCCGACGATATCCGTTGTGTCCGCCGGGTTTACGTTATCGAACCATTCGCCCGACGAACTTTTCACCCATTCGCCGCCGATGTAGTTGTTATATGTCTTGACCGCTGTTTTCTTTATCTTTGCCTGTTTTGCTTTTGCCATGTTAGATAGTATTTGCCTTTGATCGGGCTACCCTTATTTCATTTCACCTAATTTTA
>JADYZI010000221.1 GCA_020853255.1 Acidobacteriota bacterium | reverse complement strand
CATATACGGCAATCGAGGACACTCACATCGACAAGGCAACGAACCGATTCACGTCGAACACGACCTATGACGATGCGGGACAGGTTATCAACGACGCGAAGTTCCGCTCGATGAGTTTTGCTTATGACGCGAACGGGCGGCAGGTGAAGGCGGTTCGATCGGGTGTGCCGGATGCTTGGACGGTGTATGATGCTTTGGGCAATCGGGTGGCGACGAAGATCAATGATGTTTGGCAGTATGTGGTATATGATGCGTTCGGGAAATGCGTGGCGGAGTATGGGCAACTGGCCGACGGTGTTGGCGGCGTGAAGTATGTTCAGCAGGATTGGCAAGGCAGCGTGCGGACGGTGACGAATGCGAATGGGTTTGTTGTCTCACGAACCGATCATCAGGCCTTCGGCGGCGAGGTCGGCTATGGCACCGGGCAGCGTTCCATCGAACAAGGCTACAACCGCGACGCCGCCACGCGCCAAGGCTACGGCCTCACCGAACGCGACGACGCTAGCGGACTCGATCACACATGGTTTAGAAAGAACGAAAATTCAGCAGGAAGGTGGACGTCGCCCGACCCCTACAAAGGCTCGATGAACCTCGGCGACCCGCAGAGCTTCAACCGTTACAGCTACGTCCAGAATCAACCAACAAACTTCGTCGACCCAAGCGGTCTGCAGATGGCATTTTGCATTACCTACGAGTACGGGATGGAGTATAAGTTCGAGGATGGAACGATCATTCGCGTGCCAGAAGGCACGAACACAATCTGCTTCGGCGGCGGCCCGCCGGAAACTGGACCGCCTAACCCTGGCCCCGGTTCTAGCGGCACTGGCGGCACAAGCGCCACAAATCCTGCTCGGGACAAGAATGCCGACAACAAATTGAACAACTGCATGATTAACGCTACAGGCGATTGGGCGAGAGCGAATGCCCGAGCCTACTCAGATCTAAAGCGAACGGTCGCAAGAACTGCGCTTCTGACGGGCGTGGGCCTCATCTTCGCTCGTGAAGTTGGAGGAATTGCCTTGGGTGGGAGCTCCGCATATTTCGCGCACGAGGATTATCGAATCGCGATGAATCGCAACAACGATGATTTAGAACGCTCGACGCGAAAATGCCTTGGAGATAATCCAAACGCGTCGAGATCGGCAAAGAATCTCGCTGTGAATGAGGCTAACACCAATATTGGGGAAACTCGAATACAGTATTTTTGATCAGTATGCAACGACGAATGATCCTCAAGAACTTTCTGCATCGATTAATTGAAGGGTTCCTCCTAACATTAGTCGGCTTCACCTTTTTTGACTTCCTGTGGTACGGATATGATGTGATCGGAGCGCTTGCCGAGGGCACGGATTGGCATTCTGTTGAGTTAAGGCTGACCCTCAATCTTACACGGCTCCTCGGGCTGTCGATTGTGTATTCATCTCTATTGACCGTTTGTGATTTGTTAAATGTGAGAACCAAAGGGCCGCTTATCGAGTGGATCGAAGGTCGTTATTTCGGAAAAAACGTTGACAGAAGTGGCCGCCGCTAGCTTGGTGTTTGCCGAGAACCTCGGATGGTTCGAAATTGTTTGGGATTGGCAAAAGGACGCTACCAATTGCGGATATCCGGGCGGGCGACGCGTTCCTAAAGATCTCGACTTCCCTTACGGATTGCAGGAAAGTATGAACTTGAAGCAATGTCTGTCACGAGAAGGTCACGGTTCCCTCTATAATATTGCGCGGTACTCCTTGATTTTCTTTCTGATGCTCTTCGTTGGAGATTTTGTCTTTGAGATTGCGTGGAATTTGATCTATCTTGGATCGCAAACCCAAGATGAAGTCTGGGGCTATTTAACGGACATTGTATGGTGGCGAAAGGCAATAGTAGCGATAGTTTATGCCGCCATTTTCGAGTTTGCTTGGCACCGAAAAGGGACAACGCGAAACTAGCGGCGTACCATAAATTCATGGAGGAGAAGTAGGTGTCTGATTTTGACCGCTTTGGGAACCTTTATCGCAAGGCGGCGAGCAATCCGACCGCTGGTCAGCCGGTTTCGCACGCAGACGACTTATGACGACGCGGGGTAGGTTGTTAATGACGCGAAGTTCCGCTCGATGAGTTTTGCTTATGACGCGAACGGGCGGATAGATCGATACGAACCCATACCAGACGTTCCACGTCTGGCTACTTTCTGCGAACGGCTTCGCCGCTCGGAATCCAGGTTTTGACACAGCACCTACCGGTCGTGTTTGCGGCCCTGCGTCTCTGCGTTGAGGATTTGGCGGTCGTTTCTGCCGGACGGGGCACACTCCCTACCGGTCGTGTTTCTGCCGGACGGGGCACACTTCCTACCGGTCGTGTTTGCGGCCGTATTGCGGGGCGGCTTATCTTGCGATTCTGGTGCAGGTCGTATAAATTAAGTTCTTACCAACTACCATCACAGCCGCAAGGACCCGGGGCGGCCCTTCGGGACTTGAGACTTCTGGGGAAATTGAGTCTTTCCAAAAGGAGAACCTGCCGAGCATGAAAGCTTTTGAAACTGAGAATATCAGGAATCTGGCTGTCATTGGACACGGCGACACGGGTAAAACGCAGCTTGTGTCGTCCTTGCTCCATGGTGCCGGAACGTCACCTCGCTGGGGAAAGGTGGACGAGGGTACCACCGTTACCGATTACGAAGAAGATTCGATAGAACGAAAGATCTCGCTCAACAATAATTGTGCCCACCTTGAATATAACGACACCAAGATAAATTTGATCGACACGCCGGGATACGCGGCATTTGTTTCGCACGCGCGCCCGGCGCTTCGTGTCGCGGATT
>JADYZI010000220.1 GCA_020853255.1 Acidobacteriota bacterium | reverse complement strand
TTATTGAATGCCGCCAGACGGGTGCGAACGTAACGCTGATCGACGGTTTGATCACGGATTGCGGCAAGATCGTGGCCGAACGCAAAGAGGCAGAAGGCTGGTTCGACGTTTCGACGCTGAAGGAACCATACCGCGTCGAAGGCAAGAAAACGATGGGTTACGAACTGGCCGAACAGATGGGCTGGGAACTGCCGGATGTGATACTTTACCCGACCGGCGGCGGGACGGGCCTGATCGGGATGTGGAAGGCCTTTGACGAAATGGAACAGATGGGCTGGATCGGTTCAAAACGGCCGCGGATGGTCTCGGTGCAACCTGAGACCTGTGCACCGATAGTTCGAGCGTTTCACGCGGGCGAACGGTTCGCCGATGAATTTGAGAACGCGGCGACCGTTGCTTCGGGACTGCGGGTGCCGAAGGCGATCGGGGACTTTCTGATATTGGATGCTCTGCGGGCTTCGGGCGGCACGGCGATCGCGGTGACGGACGCGGAATTGATAAAGGCGGTCGGCGAGATCGGGGCGGCGGAAGGCATTTTTGCCGCGCCCGAAGGAGCCGCCTGTTTGCCCGCCCTGAGAAAGTTGATCGACGACGGCCTTGTCGCGGACGGCGAAACCGTTGTTATCTTTAACACAGGTTCGGGCATTAAATACCTCGAGGCATTTTCTTAACACAACGTGCAGATCTGAACAAAAAGCGGAAGGCTACGGTAAAGTTTTTCAAAATTCTGCCGATAGGCGGGAAGGAGGGAACTACGTTCGCCCTATATCTCAAACTTTTTGTTCAAAAAAATGCTTCCTCAAGAATCTCATTTCGTGCCTGGAGTGCCTCCCGCGGCTCCGCGGATCGACCTCGACACACTCGTTGACATGAAACTTCCGCCGTCACCAGGCGGAGTAATGCGTTTGACCACGGTCCTCCGCGACTACGACGCGTCCACCACAAAGGTGGCCGAAGCGATCAATTTTGAACCGTCGCTGGTGACGCGGATACTTAGGTTAGCAAACTCGCCGATCTATTCGCTTGAAAAGCACATTACAACAATGCAGCAAGCGGTGAACGCGGTCGGAACCGTGACGATACACGACATCGTCATGATGGAACTGACATCAAAGACGTTTTCCGAGGCCATTTATAAAAGCCGCGAGGTAAAGACCATCTGGAAGCATTCGCTGGCAGTCGGACTGCTGGCCCGCGAACTCAGCAAGATGCTGCGCAACCGGTCAAGTGAAGAGGCATTTGTCTGCGGGCTTCTGCATGATGTTGGCAAGATAATCCTTCTGACATACGACAGCGACGGTTTTCTGGAGGCGATGGAAGCGGCCGAGGACGGCGAGGCCCTGCGGGCTGAGATCGCCAAGTTTGGTTATAGCCATGCAGAGGTCGGGGCCCTGGTGGCCAGGCGTTGGGGCCTTCCGGATGAAGTGTGTATCTCTATCCTGAACCACCATGACCCGGCGCAGGCACAGGACCAACTGCTAATTACCTATATCGTTGACGCAGCCAACATGATCGCCAACGTAAACGGCGTCGGCCTTCGCTCTGAAGATCCGGCAAGGTTGGAATGGTCGGAATCCGTGATTCAACTCGGCCTAAAGCCGGAGATGATAAAAACCGCCTGGCAGACCGTTGAGGCAAACCTCGGTGACCTGGTAAAGGCTTTCGAATAGGCCGGTCGATATTCTATTTTGCGGTTTGGTGCGATCCACTAAACAAGCAGATCAACCAAACGTTCGAGGGCCTCGGTGACGTTGCCGGAAATGTGAACTCGGAGTGCCCTTCTTCCCCGGTCAAGCAGAATTTGAAGATCACCGCGTGCCTGAGACGTTTTTACAATGCCGAAGGTATACTTTTGGCCAGGCACGGGCACATCGATAGGGTCGTCCGCCGTTATTTGCAGAAACACGCCATTGTTTGCCCCGCCTTTGTACGCCTGGCCGGTCGAGTGAAGAAATCGCGGCCCGAATCCGACACATGTTGCAACACTATAGTGCTGCAGAACATGAGTGCGCAGTTGTTGGATAAGGTCGTCATGTTCCTGGTCCATTTCGATAAAGGCAAGGATCGCAAAATAATCGCCCTCGGCAAGATTCCACAGATGGGCCTCGATGAACCCGGCAAGCGATCTTTCATCAACCGCATTCTCCAGTTCGGCCGCGTAGTCGGCGCATGAATAAAGCGAGATGCCGTCCTCTGAGAAAAAAGGATCGTCCGGCGGAAGGGCACCTGAACTTTCGTAGGCATCGGTGAGTTTGCGGGCTTCGACCTTTGCCGATTCGACGTCGGGCTGGTTGAACGGATCGATCCCCATGATCGCTCCGGCGACGGCGGTCGCAAATTCCCAGCGGAAGAATTCCTGCCCTAGACTGTACTTGTCCGTCAACTCAATGTTCAGCATCGGGTGGCCGGCATCGACAATATCGGCAAGGTCGGTCTGAACATCTTCATCAACTTCAGCACCTTTGACCGTGAAATTTACAAAAATGCGGTCAGTGCCGTAGGTGTCAGCGGTCTGAAGGTGTTCGCGGTCAACCGGGATAATAGAAATGCCCTTTTTACCAGTTGATTCCGCTATTAGTTGTTCAAGCCAGGCGCCGAGATCGTAGAATTCGGGCGGTGTGAAGATGGTCAGTTTGTCGCGGCCTTCGCGATGGCAGACACCGAGGATCGTCCCCAGGATCGCCCCCGGGTTTTCATTCGGATTGGTCGCTTTGCATGATCTGACCATCGAACCGGCGGAATCGAGAAGCTTTTCGACATCGAGGCCCATGAGTGCGGCAGGTCCCAAACCAAATGCCGACAGGGCCGAGAATCTGCCGCCGATCTCGGGCTTTCCGTAAAGGACGTGGCGAAACTCGTCTTCCTCTGCGATCTTCTGCATTTTTGAACCCGGGTCTGTGATCGTGATGAATTGCTTGCCTGCATTACCTTTTCCGACCGTTTTTTCCACCCGGTCAAAGAAATACTGCTTGAAGCAATTTGGTTCGAGCGTAGTACCGCTCTTGCTGGCGACAATGAACAACGTTCTGGCAATATCCAATTTGCTTTCGGCCGTAATCACCTGAGACGGAACCGTCGAATCAAGAATGTGGAAATTATTTTTCCCAAACGTTTTCGCGAGCACCTCAGGACACAGCGATGAACCGCCCATTCCCATAAGCAGAACGTCTGTGAATCCGGCGGACCCTAGATCCTGATGCAGTTCCCGGTACCGGCCCAGGTTCGCTCGTTCGTCATTGACGATATCGAGCCAGCCAAGCCACTTGGCCTCGTCCCCGCCGGTCCAAACGGATGCGTCCTTTTCCCATATCCTGGCTATCCGTTTGTCCTCGATCGTCTTCTGGATCTCGGTTTTGTAGGCCTGCTTGAGCTGTTCAGGCAGGGTAAAGGTCATCAGGTTCGGCATATTGGCTAATCTAACACACGTCCGTTTTGTGCAAAAGTACAATCCTTAAGGATCTGTGGAGATTTTGTTAGAATTTTCGGTATATGAGACACCTATTGTTCGCCGCCGTGTTTATATTGGCGGGCGGCGGTTTCGCAAATGCACAAAGCTGCGTCGAAGAGGCGCGGGAAGTAAGGCCAATACTTTCGGACGCCGCACGTGCCGAATATACGAGCAAGCTTGCCGAAGCTAAGGCCGTTTTCGCGGCAAAACCGAATGAGGCGGACAGTTTCATCTGGCTTGGCCGGAGAACTGCGTATCCCGGCGATAACAAGGGTGCGATCAAGATCTTCACAGATGGGATCTCAAAGTTCCCATCCGATGCAAGGTTTTATCGTCATCGCGGCCATCGGCTGATAACCCTGCGCTGTTTTGATGATGCGATCGCGGACCTTGAAATGGCGGCGAAGCTGATAAAAGGAAAGGCTGACGAGGTGGAGCCTGACGGGCTGCCGAACGCGAAGAACATTCCGACAAGCACGCTGCAATCGAACATCTGGTACCACCTTGGGCTGGCCTATTACGTGAAGGCCGATCTCAAAAATGCCCTTCGCGCCTACCGGCAGGCCGAAAAGGTCTCGACGAACAATGATATGCGTGTCGCGACGGCCTACTGGCATTACATGACGCTGCGGCGGTTGGGCAAAGACACGGTGGCCCGCCGCTTGCTCGACAGGTTTGCCGGCGCTATCGACGTGATCGAGAATGACGATTATTTGAAATTGATAAAGCTGAACCGGGGCGAGCTAAAGGCCGATGATCTGCTCGCTGGCATCAAGGGTGACGCGAACACGCTCGGTTCAGCGTCGCTTGGGTACGGCATCGGAAACTATTTCCTTTACAACGGCGATAAGGAAAAAGCCCGGATAATATTTCAGAAGATCGTGGACGGCAACCAATGGGCGAGCTTTGGATACATAGCTGCTGAGGCGGAATTGACACGGATGAGGTGATCTTTGGCGGAAAGAGGAATTGTCCTGAACTTGCGGGGCAGGTTTTCGTAATTTTGCTTCTTCTTTGCGTTCCTTTGCGGCTTTGCGTGAAACACGACAAAATTTGGACACTATCCGGAAAGACATCCGAGTGCCGGCGGCGGACGAATAGCATTATAGGAACGATCGGACAACATTTGCGCGATCGGCCCCAAGAGGCGTTATGAAAACACACGTTCTATTGATCTTATTTACCTTGGTCGCGGCCGTCTTGATTTCTTGCGGATCGGTGAGTTCGCGTGTTGACGAAAGTTCGGCCGTGCTGCCGGAAACCGAAGTTGCCGTCGATCCGGCCAAGCTGCAAACCGCGGTGTTTGCGGGCGGCTGTTTCTGGGGCGTTGAGGCGGTGTTCGAGCATACGCGTGGAGTAGCCGACGCTCGGTCAGGCTTTGCGGGAGGCAGTGCAAAGTCTGCCACCTATGACGATGTGAGCAGCGGTTCGACCGGGCACGCCGAAGCCGTTGAGGTCCGCTACGATCCCGAAAAAGTCTCGTATGAACAGCTGCTCGAGATATTTTTTAAGGTCATTCACAATCCGACCGAGCTGAATCGCCAGGGCCCGGACGTTGGGCCGCAGTATCGTTCGGCGATCTTTTTTGTTGACGAGGAGCAGAAAAAGGCCGCCGAGGCGTACATTGCAAAACTGACCGCGGCAAAGGAATATAAAGACCCGATAGTGACGCAGGTAGCGCCGCTGGATAAATTCTACGAGGCCGAAGCGTACCATCAGGATTACGCCCGCAAGAATCCGAAAGATCCGTACATCGTTTACCACGACCTGCCAAAGATCGAAGATCTAAAGAAAGAGTTCCCGGCTCTGTATGTAAAGAAGTGACCGAGGGGCGGTGTTGGTCCTTTGTGTCAATGGGTTTTAACACAAAGGACGCCAAGTTGAAGACACAAAGGGCATAGAGATGATCGCGGTCAGATCGTTACTGTCCACTCGTGTTAAGCGGATGGTTCGAGCCAATCGAGTAGTTTTGCTTCCTGTTTATGAAATGCCTGTTCCGGTTTTTCAGAATTGCTCATTGGAAGTTTAAAAAATGCGGAGAGCTGTTCCTGGATGCCCCTTTCGCCGCGTAGGCGGGCCAGCTCAAGGCAGCGTGCGATCTCGATGGCGAGCGGTGCGGCAAGAATCGAATCGCGGCAGAGAAAGTTTACCTTTAACTGCATTTGCTGGCCGAGAAAGCCGGTCAGGTCGATGTTGTCCCACGCCTCTTTATTATCACCGCGCGGCCGGTAATAGCGTATGTCCACCAGGTGATCTTCGACCTTGTAGCCAAGAATGTCATCGAGAAGAGAGCTTTTCGTCTTTACCTTTGACGCAAGCGATTCTTCGTCGCTTAAAACAAGCCCGTCGCGATTTCCGAGAATATTTGTCGAGAACCAGCCTTCGACCTTCAACGCCCGGCTTCGAAACGCGGGTGCGAGGACAGATTTGATAAATGTCTGGCCGGTCTTGCCGTCCTTGCCGGCGATCGGTACCCGTTCGCGTTCGGCAAACTCGATCATCGCCGGAATATCAGCGGCGACTGACGGCGTGAAATTGCCGTACGGGACACCGGTCGAAATGGCGGCATAGGCGTAAAGCATTGCGGGTGAGATCGCGGCCGAATTTTCATCGAGCGCCTTTTCGAAAGCGTTATGGGTGTTGAGGAGTTCGTTCCCCTCGGGCGCCAGCTTTTCGGTCGAGGCCAGATTGATAACAACAACTGCTTCGCAAGTTTCGCTGAAAGCTTCAAGATCGGAGCGTAGGCGTTCTACGGCCGCACGATGTCCTTTGGCCGCAATTAGATTCTCACCGTGAATGTGCGTCACGAATCTTGGGTCGCCGATGCCCGGCCAGGGTTTGGCACTTCTAAGTTCGCCTTCGACCGCGTTGAACTGTTTATAGGTGAGCACATCGTGCTCCTCAGCGGCGCTTGCCAGGTGGCTGCCATAGAGGTCCCAGCCGGCGACAACAATATCTTCATAAGGCACCAGGCCGGTCCCGCAAAATTCGGCCAGCGGAAGCCCCTGTTTGCCAATGATGCCTTTTCGCAGCAGCTCCAGCCCGGCAAACATCGTTGTCCCGACCGCTCCGCCAACGCCGACCACCGCTATTCCAAGTTTCGGTTTCATAACAAAACTACGATATTACACCAGAACGCGGCGAAGGTCGTATTGGAGGAAGGAGAGTATGCAAGGTTTGGTCCTAAATCCGAAATAAGGGAAAAGGGATAAGTTAGAAGTGATACCCGAATACTTGTATTTTTGGGGCCGGGTTGTCACCTTTTACTTATCAGTTATCACTTATTCCGGAACCGGATCTTGATCAAGCACGCAAAGAGACGCAAAGTAAAATACGCGGCAGCACCGGCCAGAAATTCTGGTTTAAGACATCCCTACGTTTTTCGGTTGTCGAAGAAGCCTGGTTTGCGCGGCTTTACAGGATTCTGCGCGGCGTGTTCGATCTGCTTTGCTCTCAGCTGCATTTCCAGATCTTTTTGAGCGCGACGCCGTTCGCCGGTAGCGGGCGGTGTGCCGCGTTCGCCCCAATAATATTTGACGGTGACAAGCAGCAACGCCGCGCTTCCCAATACGGTCAGCAGAAACACGAGTAAAAGTAACCACGCAAAACTGGACATAATTTGGCCAAAGCAAGAATAGCGCGGCGCGGCCGCCATTTCGTAGAGTGCAGTGGCATTTCGTAACGACATCTTGTTTCGTGTATTTCGCTTCTTGATTCGTGCGTTTCGTGGTGGCGAAGCCGGGACCAGGACCACTAAACACACGAATCAAGAAACGAAAAACTCCGAAACAGCCATGAAGCTAGCCCAAGCAGAGCGAAATTGCACAAAGTAGAGTAGAATGTTCTACCAATTTCTTCTGATCTTCCGGGTAGGAATAATCTTATGAATCCACAAGAAAAAAGATCGACCGTTTCCGACGCGGTGCGAAAGCACAAAGAGTTTCTTTTTCCGGCCGTTGCGACGTATTACCAGGAGCCGATCGCACTGGTGAAAGGCGAGGGCGAGTATGTTTGGGACGACCAGGGCAATCGGTATTTGGATTGCTTTGGCGGCGTGCTTACGGTGAGCGTCGGCCATGCGAACCCGCGGATCAATGAGGCGATCATAGAACAGACGAACAAGATCCAGCACACGTCCGCATTGTATGCCAATGAGAACCAATCGAACCTTGCGGAAAAGCTGGCTGAAATAACACCCGGCGCCCTTAAGAAGTCTTTTTTCACGAGCAGCGGCACCGAGGCTGATGACACCGCGCAGATGGCGGCGAAACTTGCGACGGGACGGCATGAGATAGTCGTGCTTCGGCACAGTTATTCGGGCCGCTCGGCGACGGCCTTGTCGTCAGCCGGACATTCGTCATGGCGGCCGCTGCCGGCACAGGTTGCCGGCATCGTCCACGCGATGGCGCCGTATTGTTACCGCTGTCCGTTCGGCGCGACGCCGGACAATTGCGGAGCCGCCTGTGCCAATGATATCGAGGATGTGATCCAAACAACGACAACGGGCGAGATCGCGGCGTTCATGGCAGAACCTATTCTCGGCGTTGGCGGTTTTATCGTTCCGCCGGCAGGATATTTTGAACGTGCCTATGAGATAACGCGGAAATACGGCGGCCTTTGCATTGCGGATGAAGTGCAGACCGGCTGGGGACGCACGGGCGATAAATGGTTCGGCATCGAGCATTGGAACGTCGAACCCGACATAATGACCTCCGCTAAAGGAATGGGCAACGGTGTACCCATCGGCTGGACGATCGCAACGCCTGAGGTTGCCGATAAATTCCCCGGCCTGACCTTCGCCACCTTTGGCGGCAATCCCGTTTCGACGGCCGCCGCACTTGCGGTCATCAAAGTGATAGAAGATGATGACCTGCGCACCAACGCCCGCGTCGTCGGCGACTATCTGCGTGCCCGCCTTATCGAACTAAAAGATAAACATCTGGTCATCGGCGACGTTCGCGGAATGGGATTGATGCAGGGAATCGAACTCGTCAAAGACCGCCAAACAAAAGAACCGGCTCCAGAAGCTGTGCTAAAGGTCTTCGAAGAAACCAAACGCCAGGGTGTCCTTATCGGCAAGGGCGGGTTGTACGGCAATGTCATCCGAACGGGAATGATGCTGAATTCGACAAAGGACAACGTCGATGAACTTATTGCGGCATTGGATGCCGGATTCGCGCTTTGTTAAGCGACATCAAAACAGGCGCGAGATGGGCTTCGGCGCTCAGCGCAGCTCTGATGACCGTTCCGGCGGCGAGCATCCCTGAATCACATACTCGCACGACGATATGTTCGCGGAAACGAACGCGAGAATATTGGCGATGCTAACGTAGGCCAGGCAGCCGATCAAAAAACAGGCGACGCAGACTCCGACGGCAAGTATCGAATTTCCTTTCATTGCTGGCATCCTCCGGTATATAAGCAGTTATCGAATGATTGCTTTAGAAATGAGAAGGAAAACGCCAGTATAGCGATCAATTAGGTCAAAAATATCACAGCATCCGCGCAAATTCAAGATTTCTCATGGAAGGCGGAGGAGTATCCTCCGGACTTTACGCAGCGATCAATTATGTCTAAACCTCAATTCCTTTTCATCGCCCTTGTCATATTTGTCATTTCTACTCAAACGATCGCCCAAGCCCCGGAAAAGGCCAGAGTGGTCGCGGGCGCTGAACGTGCATTTGAAAAAGCCGCGAAAACGAACCCGATGCCATCTCCGGGTTGTGCGGTCGGGGTGTCACTCAACGGAGAAAGTGTGTTTGAGAAGGCATTCGGGCTTGCGGAGATGGAGCACAATATTGTCAATACTCCGCAGACCATCTTTGAGTCGGGTTCGGTGGCGAAGCAGTTTACGGCGGCCGCGTTGGTATTGCTGCAGCAGGACGGGAAGTTGAGCATTGACGATCCGGTGCGGAAGTATATTCCCGAACTGCCCGATTATGGGCAGCCGCTGACGATAAGACACATTCTGACGCACACCGCGGGCCTGCGGGATTGGGGTTCGGTAATGGCGTTGACGGGAGCGGGACGCGGCGACCGCGTGGTCACGCAGGCAATAGCTCTCGACGTGATCTATCGCCAGAAACATCTCGATTTTGAACCGGGCACGGAGTACTCGTATTCGAATAGCGGATATCAGCTTGCGGCGGAGATCGTCGAGCGGGTTTCGGGAATGAAGTTTGGCGAATTTGTCAGCGAGAGAATTTTCAAACCGCTCGGGATGACTAACAGTTCCTGGCGCGACGATTATCAGCAGATCGTTCCGGGCCGGGCACAGGCATATTCGCGGCAAGGCGCGAACGCTCCGTGGCGGCTTAACATGCCGATAATGAGCGTTGTCGGCAACGGCGGAATGCTGACGACCGTCGGCGATTGGCTGAAATGGAACGCGGCGCTTGATGCGCAGACGCTGGGTTCTCCGTTTGTCAACACACTTGAAACTCAAGCCATTCTGAACGACGGCCGAAAGATCAGCTATGCGCTTGGGATCGTCGTTGACGAATATCACGGCATGAAACAGGTCGCCCACAGCGGCGGAACCGCCGGCTATCAAACCTA
>JADYZI010000219.1 GCA_020853255.1 Acidobacteriota bacterium | reverse complement strand
GCGAGTGTGACGTATGTGGTGCCGTAAACCGAGTGAGGTGTAGTCCTTCGAAAGAACAACGCACTCATCACGGCCGAATGATAAAGCCGCTTAACGTCCTCGTCTTTTGTTATCAGGGTCGGAAGATGCCCGGAAAAGATCTTGTTGCCGGGCGTGAATGCCGCGGCAAGTTGTGCGTTCCATTCGTCGGTAGTTGCCATCGCGGCCGCATCGAAACTGTTTACGACCGCATCATAGCCGCGGCGTGCTTCATCAGCGTCGGCTCCCATCGAGTTCACGAATGTAATCGATCTGGCTTCTCCGGGGGCGAGATCGAACTCATAGATCAGCCACGACGGCAGCAACTGCATCGGTTTGGGAGAAGAGCCTTGCAGCACGAAGGCTTCGGTCCGTTTTGACTTGCAAAGGATCGCGTTGCGTGACGCGTCGATAACGCGCTCGTTGTCATATTCGCCCGGGGAATATGCAGCGTTCCACGGCTTTACGCTCTTTGTTGCCCCGCCGTTGACCGCCAGCTTGATCTCAGTCTTTCGACGCCGGGTTGTGATGTTCTTGATGGTCAGCTTTACCGCGGTCGTCATCGATCGAAATGGGACGAGCGTGGTGCTCGAGAGCTCTAGCCCTTTGTACTCTGAACGTCTTTCGATCCGATCGGGCCGCCAAACGAACTCGATCGGTGTCTTCGTTGCTGCGAAGTATTCCCCATCGACGTAAAGAACACCCGTCAATAATTCACCGCCTGCGCCCAAAGGTGCAACATTCATTTCACCTTGAGCAAAAGGGGGAAATGCGATACTGCGTACCGCGGCGACATCCATCGCAGCTTGAGCACAGCCCCACTGATTCGTGAGGCCCGGAGGATTGAAATGATCGCCAAACTTGTGCGTCATCACGACGCTCTGGAACGAATCTGACGTCGGAATGTCCGGAAGCGGCGCGCTGGCGGGAACTGGAAAAGATCCGTGTGTCTCACCAAAGGCAGAACTTTTTAACAACGCCGGCACGGCAAGGCTGGCGGTTGCGGCTTTTAGAAAATCTCTTCGTTCGAGTCTGCTCATAAACTATAAATCCTTGCTACTGCATAACTACGCGGATCGTTGCGGTCTGGTATGGCTGCAGGGTGATGGTCAACGGCGATATCTGTGCGATGTCACCCAGAACTTTGCTCTCAGTAAGATCGACCATTGTGGCGGATCGGATCTTCGCCGGAAGCGTAATCGTCGCAGATGTCTTCTTTCCAGCAAACTCCTGCACGCGAATGACGAAAGTCTTGTTGATCGGCGGATCAAGAGGCGATGCACTTACGTCGCCGCGGGCTGAATTGTTTGCGGCGGGTTTAACGGTGACTATCTCCACATTTGGCTGATCGATGGCAAAATAGCCTTCCTTAGAACTTGAAGGCGGCACCTGTACGTATTCTGCGATCAACGGAAGATTAAAAGCCTGACCGAGGCGTTTCGCGACAATATCATCACGCGTACTTCCACCCGCGACCGCATATTCATAAACATATCGGCCGGACATTCCCGGCTCAACCGCCGGCATATTTACGACGCCAAGGTCGTTAGTATCGGCCTGCGAACCGTGCCGGATCGCACGAGAATAGAGCGTAGCCTCAGGAAGCGGCCATTTACCGGTATAAAGAGCGGGAAACTCTTTAGGTGCATTCATCGGCCGCACCTTTGTGCTTACGTAGCCGGCGAACACCCAGTGAAAAGCTTGGCGATGGGCTATATAGGCCGTCGTCGAACTGTTCGTAAGTCCAATAATATGTTGTGTCGTGACCGAATCCCGCCGGGCACCCGGCAGGTAGTCGTCAGGAAGTGTGTCCAGCCACTTTTGTCCGCCACGGATCACTTTGAGGCCGTCTTTTGCAACGTTCATTGGAAAGGCGAAGTAGTACGAATCGCTCCAGTTGCCGTTTCCGCCCACAAATGGCATTTCCGTTGGATCGAGCTCATTTCGGATCTGAACTTCGCCGATTCCCTTGTAGATCGTCAATCTTGTGATCGGAAAAACCGAACGTGGACGCCGGATCACGATCTCAGACATCACGTCACCGGCTCTCATTAGGACATTCGGCTCTTCTGGATAAACAACGGTTGATGCATCGCTGCCTTCGACTCGAAGCAGTTCATTGAACGGCATTTCGCCGTTCGAATTGACAAGGTCACGTCCGGCCAACTTATCAAAGATGCTCTCGATCGATCCATTCTTGTTGACCCGAACGCTGAAGCGATCGTTCTTGATCTCATTTGACGAGACCGTTTGCAAGGTTGAAGTTGCCGTTCCGGGTTCGATTTCGATCGCGAATGTCTTATAGCCGAACGCCGGTATTTGCTTTGCAATAAAGACGGCATTGCCTTTCTCGTCAATGTCGAAGGCAATGTCCGCTTGGGATACCACGTCGCGGACCCTTACGATCTTAGTGTCCTTCCGGGGCGGCCTGAGACGGACGACATCATCCCGAGTCCAGGACAATCCGTTATAAACGATCGAGAACCAACGATCGGCAGGAACTGTCTGAGGATCGTCGTATCTCGACGGTTGAACGAGAGTCTTGATACCTGTGTTCAGCAGTCTATCGACCGAGGCTTTTCCGGTTGTCGCCATATTTACGTATTGACGATTTTGTTCGCTTAGTGCCTCGGCCTTGTTGAGCTGGGGCCAGCCCGTATTTCCGGCGCCGCTATGCTCATCATATGTGAACATCAGGTCGTAAAGCTCGGTCAAATTGCCGGCGGGAAATGGGATCCGGCGGGTCATAGCGACCGCACTCCAGAGTGTTTCGGCGACAGGAACGTGATCGTGATCGTAACGAGCAATAGCCGATATCCTTGGCGATTGCGTTTTTGCCTCGCTCCACAACCCCGACCATTCGCCACGAAATGTCGGTATCTGCGGGCCGTACTTGCTTTCAATATGGTCTAAGAATTCAGGAGGCGTCGCGATCTTGAGCCGCACGCCCTTATGCTTTGAGTTCCAAAGGTTGACGGCTCGCTCCAGATTCTTAACATAGTCGGGCTCGATGAAATCGTGTGCATAGATCGTCATCACGGCGTCGTATTTGTAGCCCGCCTTGTTGTAGCGATCTAGAAGGGCCTTTACACCGAATTCCATTCTCTGCAGCGGGTTTTGCTTTTCGGCAAGGTTCGGCTCGAACATTTCGAAAGGCGTACGATCGGTGTATGGGTCGAGTGAATACGGGTCAAGAAAATAGTCTGTCAAGGCCTCCGTATAGCCGCCTCGCGGACTTTGCGTTATCCAAGTTAGAACCTTGCTTCCATCCGGTGATTGCCAATAGAACGGTACGTTTCCTGGTGCAAGAGATGTTGCGTTGTTGATAAACGTATTTGCACCGACGACCAGATATCTACCGCCGCTGCCGGCCAAGACGCTCGGTATAGTTGAAGGATGTCCGGGAACATCATCCATAAGAGCGAACTCTGAGCTTATTCCGTATGTGAGGCGAAGCTTTGCATAGTCAAGGAAAAGGCGATTCAACTCTTCATCGCCCATAAAATCCGTATGCATACTGCCCCACGACATCGACAATGCTACGCGGCCGGACCTTATCAAGTTCATCAGGTGAGCGATCTTTTTTCGGTCATTTGGGAGAACGGACGTCGGTTTTACCGCTCTTCTAAGCCACTCATTTACCTGCCAAACACTCTCAATGGTCCATCGAAAGTTTGGGTCCAATTCGGCGACGCGAATAACCTCGTCGATATGTCTCGCAGCCCGTTCGCGAACCGCATCCGGCGGTTCGACAAAGCCAAAGTCGTAATGGGATGTGGGAGTAATGTAGATCGTCTTTATCGAGCTGTCAGGCAGCTTATCCTGACCGAGCCCAAATAGTGGGAGGAGAGCGAGAATGGCTAGGATCGGAACGGCAAATCTTTTATTCATCACCTCGAGCTGCTTTATGTCCTTCGAAACCAAGTTGGGAAAGCTGTCCCGCACGCAAGAGTTTGTGCAGCCTCTATGGTGCGGGACACCCGTGAGCCGACCCTTCCCTCCGAACCGCCAAATACGGACGGTAGGACCGGCTTCAAAAGATCAGAAATTCAACCGGGCGGAGAGCTGGACTTGTCTCGGACCGCCAAATCCGAGCAAACCGCCAAGCTGGTTTCCAACTGTCGATGTACTGCGTCCGAAGGCCGAACAAGCACCAACCGAACCGCCGCAGGAGATACCGCCCGAAGGATCCGCATAGTTCGCTCTATTGAAGAGGTTGAAGACCTCGATCCTCAAATTCAGCGACATCCGTTCCGTAAGCTGAGTGTTCTTAAATAGCGATGCATCAACCTGTGCGAAACCTGGTCCGCGGAGGATATTTCGACCTGCGTTACCGAATACGCCCGGACCCGGATCCGAGAACGCGGCAGGATTGAATTGGCAGTTCGGTACGCTGTATGGCTGACAATATTGATCAACTCCCGGGACGATATTCGGCCGGAAGGAAAACCCGGAAAAGATCCCGCCTGTTCTCGTGATCGTGACCGGAAGTCCGCTGCGGATCTGGACGATCGAATTGATCTGCCATCCGTCGATCAACCATTTTGGACCATTTCCGAACCATTTTCGGAACTTGAGGTCGT
>JADYZI010000218.1 GCA_020853255.1 Acidobacteriota bacterium | reverse complement strand
GTTATATCCTTTCATCTGTAGCGTATCCTCCTTCCAGGCCTCAAAAGCCTGCTAATGTTTTTTTGATCAAAAACAAGGATACGCTATTTTCGTCTTTACCCATTTCCACAACTTTCGATACTATCTCGCTCGGGCCAGCCCAAAGACCGAAAGCGACGCGAACTCCGTTATTGCCATCCGAAAGGGTCCATGTTAGCACCAGATGTGGACTGGGCGTCTGCACCATACTTTGTGAATGGTGCTAACCCGGACCGTTGCGATTCATATGCCGCATTCAACGAGGGAGAATGTTCGAAATGATGGTTGCAATACGGAGGCGGTTTTTTCGACGGGTAGATCGTCGTAAGTAGGACAATTTTTAAAGACTTACAGATCAGCCCTCTCGTGGCTGGCGAGGAAAGGCGAAAAAAGGGACTTTCGAATTTCATCGAAAGCCCCATTTTTATTGGTCGGGACGGCGAGATTTGAACTCACGACCTCTCGCACCCCGACCAATCTGGAGAGAAATCACAAGTTCTCAAAATCGCTCAAAACGCCTTAAAATCAAGCTTTTTACCGACAACCGCTAGCTTTTGAATCGGTCTGAATCGGAAAAAGTGCAACCATCCTGCCGCCATCTTTCCTTCAGACTCATGACCAATTGCCTGCCGCTTTTTTCTTACATATATACTGCCCCGACTATAAGTAACCAAGCGAGTTAGTCACCTGCCGTCGCGGTGTGGCCGCCATTGCCGTAACCGTCGAAGTTGGGCGACTGGCACAACCTATTGTCAACAGAATTCAGTTTACTGATGATGATACTTAGAAGCAACATTTTGCCGACCCCAGCGTAGCGTCGTTGCCATCCAGACGAGTTCATCGAGAAAACCACTGATTCGATTTTCGTATGTGGCGTCGAGTAGGTTTCCGTTTTCATCAAACTTACTTGAAGCTTGAGGGAAATTGAGATCGGTAAACGTGACGGCAAGGCCAAGCTCCCTGACCATCGGTATGCACGCCTCTATCACTCGTGTTCCTCCCCACGGGCCTGCCGAGACGCCTACAAACGCGACGGCCTTGTGAATATATTCCTTCAGTAAAAGATCGAGCACGCTTTTGAGAGCGCCTGGATAGCCGTGATTATATTCCGGTGTCACGATCACTAGTCCGTCGGCTCGGATAATGGCGTCGCGCCATTCCGGAAACTGGTCGCCGAGTTCGGTCCCGTAATGATCGCGCGGCAGGTTAAAATCCCGAACGTCGAATAATCGACTTTCAATTTCACTGCGCTCCTGCATTTTGGCGAGAACCCATTGCGCGACGTGCTCGCTCGCACGTGCCTGCCGTGGTGTGCCGAGAAGTATCGGCAAGAATAGGCGGTTTTCATTCATGAATAGGCGATCAATCAAACCGAACCTTTAACTGTCCCGTCGAGTTCACAATAAACTTTGATCACACCGCGGCCATTGGACAAATGGTCAAAGAGTTTTTGGTATTCTTCCAGGCCGTTCACGCGGTGGGTCAATAGACGGTTTAGCCAATCGCCGTACTCAAGAACGGCGGCCGAAAGGTCTTTGACGCCACTCTCGAAATATTCACGGTTTGCGTTGACTGTCCCGACCATTACTTTATTTCCAAGTACAAAATCGAGGTTGATCTTGTCGGCCGGAATCTCCACTTTTCTATCGCCGCCGGTTACGCTTGAGAGAACGAGGACTCCGTTTTTCGCCAGTGCCTGCATCGCATCAAAAACGATCGGTGAAAAACCGGTGGCTTCAAAAATGATGTCGAATCCGCCGTTTCGGATCGCATAATCAGGTATGGAAATATCTTCCGTCGAAACGTATTCTGCACCCAACTCTTCGATCAAATCGCAGTTAAGATATGGCTTCGCCGTGCGACCGAATGTCACAACTTCTATTCCTCGCAAACGAAACACCAGCGATGCAAGCAATCCGATCGTCCCCGCCCCCATCACGGCCGCGCGCTTTGGCCTCCACACCTTTAATCTTCGTTGGATCTCGTAAGCCTGTGTGATGCCTTTTTGCACAACCGTCATTGGCTCAAGCAGCACGCCGACATCTTTTAACCCTCGCGGAACCTTGACGATGAACTCGGCATCATCAACGTAGTATTCCGACAAATAGCCATGTCGCAGATTGATGCCGCGTTCGAAATATGTGTCATCGGTGGTCATATCGTTTGTGCCGATGACATCGTAAATACTCGTTCCGGGACGGCGGACTGTAGCAACGACGTAATCGCCGGCTTTCAGTTCATGCACATTCGATCCGACCTCTTCGACAATGCCGAAGCCCTCATGTCCGATCACGAGAAAACCATCGCCCGTCGGGGCGGCTCCGTACTCCGCATTATTAATCTCCTTGTCGGTACCATCGACTCCGACGCGAAGGACTTTGACTAACACGCCGCAACCGTTTGGAATGTCTGCGATATCCGGCTTGGGCATTTCAACAAGATGAACGGAATTCGCAATTCCTGGTTTTACTGCAATTGCTTTCATAATTTTTCGGTCGCGTTTACGCGCGATATCGTGGCTAATGGCCCGAACTCCTCCCTAGGCGGCAAGCGCGTGCATCCAGTCGGGGTTTACGCCGAGACCACTGAGCGTTCCTATCACGCGCTGCGGTTCACCCCAGTCACTCCAGCCGACGTTGCCCACTCGCAGCACGAGAAGCTCGTCCGACGCTTTTTCTAAAACGTCACTGGAGAAATTGACATCATTGATCCACGAATAGATCGAACGGATCACCGAAGACTCCGGGGCTCTTCCTAACGCGGGACTAGATGCGTCGAACATTCGGTATAGGTCGGGAAGGTGTTTTCGAAACATTTCCAGAAACGCTTTGACTTTGCCGACCATCACGAAACTGTTCCAGAGGCATTTCTGCTTCATCAAACTCCGGGCCGTTCGGTGCGACGGCTTTTCCCAAAATCGCTTCACCCTGCTAACAGATCGCGAAAGACCGTCGAAAAGCGATTCGACAGGCTCTATCCATCCGTAAGAAGTCTCGGCTTTTGCCGCTTCGATGCCTAGTAACACGACCGAGTTTTGATTAATATCCACAGCCCGATAGGCGGTTTCGACCGTCTCCATAAACGCTTCGTCGTCCGAAAAGTAATGATCCGACGGAAAGAATGCGACCGTGGCTTCCGGCGAAATCTTTGCCAGCCGCATCAAGCTGTAACGTATTGCGGGAGCGGTGCCTTTGTTTTCAGGCTGAACGATCCGGTTAGCTTCGTGAACGTTCCAAAGCGAGTGCTCGTAGTACGGTTCGTGCTTTTGCGTCAGGCTGAAGAATGTGTTTTCGGGTTTGATCTTGAGCGCGATGCGATCGCGTGTTTCATCCAGCAGCGTCCGGTCACTTAGAAACGGGCAAAACTGTTTTGGCCGCTCGTCGCCGGCGATAGCCCGGGTCAATGACTTCAACCGCGAGCCATCACCACCAGCCAGGATCACCGCATGTCGTTCCGACCGCGGGCGCCCAAAGCCGATAAAACTTGGAAACTCTTTTGTCGCATTTTGATTCATAGATTCTCCCGTTAAATGGCAACGTTCGTATCTGTTAAATCAATGGAATGAGGGAAATTATTCCATGCGTATAGGTTTGTGGATGGTGCGATGTGCGATGGCGCAAAAAAGGAGGTCCAGGATCACTCCCTTAACCTTTAGATAGGACTTTGTTTCACCTTCATCGTACACAGCTTTGAGGAATGTCACTTTGGACTACCCAACAGCTGGAGAACACACCCGGAGAAGCTCCGCTACACTCCAGGCTTGAGCCATGCAGCCACGCGGCGCGTGCGGAAAATCGGCATCAAAGATCTCCGCGACCTGGCCCACACCACCTTCGCTCAGATGTGTCCGGAAAGAGCTTATAATCTGACCGACGTGTTCATCCGTTTTGTCGTTCCTGGGATTTATTCTTCGATAAGCATCGATAAAGGCGCCGATTAGCCAGGGCCATACAGTGCCCTGATGATACGACGAATCACGGTTAAACGGTGAACCGATATACTCAGAAACATAGCGAGAATCTCTAGGGGATAATGAGCGCGGCCCGCATGGCGTTAGTAACTCTGCTTCAACCGTCTCGACCACTTTGCGTGCTTTCGACTTGTTTAGCATCGTGTAAGGAAGACTTGCGGCAAAGATTTGGTTCGGGCGTAGGGACGCATCCTTCTCTTTAACGTCAACGACATCGAAAAGGCATTGTTCAGCTTCATTCCAAAACAACTCGTCAAAGCTCCTCTTCGCTTTCGCGGCAGCTGCCCTGAATCGCTTGGCGTTTTTCTTGTCGTCAAACCGATCTGCAAAATCGGCCATTATACAAAGAGCGTTATACCAGAGTGCCTGGATCTCGACGGTCTTCCCGGTCCTAGGAGTTACAACCCAGGCACCGATCTTTGCATCCCTCCACGTCAACTGCACGCCGTCTTCGCTCGCGTAGAGCAACCCGTCCGAATCGACGTGAATTTGATATCGCGTCCCTGTGAAATGCCAATCGATAACTTCGACGAGCTTTTCATAAAGGTCGATTCGAATGAAGTCGTAATCGCCTGTCGTCGCGGCGTAGCTGCGAGCGGCATCGAAATACCAGAGTGTTGCATCGACCGTATTGTATTTAGGTTCGTCACCTAGATCCGGGAAACGATTGGGAAGCAAACCTTCAAAGAGGTGATTGGAAAACTCCTTTAGAATATTCTTAGCGATATGCGCGCGGTTTGTCGCCAGCGTCAGACCGTTCAATGCGATCATCGTGTCACGGCCCCAATCGGAAAACCAATGATAGCCGGCGATCACGGTACTACCTTCGCCACGCGAGACAATAAATTGGTCGGCGGCAAGAACGAGCTGCTCCGAGAAATCGTCTTGGGCACCTGCAGTTTCTACAAGAGCTTTCCGACGATTTATCTCCGACGTTTCGTAGTCTGCGGCATCGGCCGAGTTTCGTGGTCCAAGGGACGCGACAACGATTGCGTCTTCGGACAGATCAAAGCCGAGGCTAAAGGGCTGAAACAGGTCTTCCGTAAAATCGAATCCCCGCTCCTGCTCGATCGCGTATTGGACGTTTCGATACCAGTGTCCCGTTCCTTCAAGCGATAAGGCGTTGTTCGCGAAAAAAAGGGCCGGAATTTCTGCGTACGGCTGAACTGAGATCAGTTCCCGGCATCCTTCGAATTCCTCGTTAAATTCAGAATTCTCCCGTTGAAGATGGTGATAATCGCGAAAGGCCAAAAGAGGTTTTAACTCAA
The DNA here is from genome assembly GCA_020853255.1 of Acidobacteriota bacterium. Next base: position 23,499 of record JADYZI010000218.1, on the reverse strand, counting down.
GGCCTACTTGCGGCGTAGCTTCCCGGTTCTTATGCTTCAGCGACCAGCAGCAAACAACCGTATTCTGTCCGTGAATCATGAACACCTTCTTCTCGAACGTATGCCCTCCAACCTCAAAGGTCCAGATCGGAAAAGGATCGACGCGAAAGCTTTTCAAATACACGAAGCCTTCGGGATAAATTCTACCCGGATATTGGTTAGCAGAGATCTCATAGCGCTGGTCCTCGACAATGAGCAGGCCGTGATATCGCCGCGTATTCGCACCGGAGATCGTGGACGAAGCGAACCCGCCGATGCCGTTCGTCTCCAGCCATTCGCGGGAGGATGCCTTCTCGAAATCCTGACAAATTTCCGAACCAAAGCTGATCATAATCGTGCTTTCTCATTCACCGCTCTGCTGAAGTAGTTTTGCCACGAGGCCGGTCCAGCCGGTTTGATGGCTTGCGCCAACGCCGGAGCCGTCGTCGCCGTGAAAATATTCATAGAACAAGACGTGATCGCGAAAATGCTCGTCGGTTTGAAACTTTTCATTTCCGCCGAAGACGGGACGCATGCCGTCACCGTTGCGAAGAAAGATATGCGAAAGCCGCCGCGACAATTCCTGCGAGACTTCCCAAAGGTTCATGAGATTTCCGGAACCGGTCGGGCATTCGACTTTGAGATCATCACCGTAGTAGTGATGAAATTTCTGCAGCGATTCGATAAGCAGATAATTGACCGGAAACCAGATCGGCCCTCGCCAATTGGAGTTGCCGCCAAACAACCCGCTCGAAGACTCGCCTGGCTCATAATCGACGCGGTGCTCGTAACCATTCACGTTTAGGATGTATGGATTGACTTTGTGGTACCGCGAAACCGCTCGAAAGCCGTACGGAGAAAGAAACTCGTTCTCGTCGAGCATTATTTTCAAGACCTTCTCGAGTCTTTCGCGATAGGCGACCGCTAGAAGGCGTCGATCGCCCATCCCGGGCGTTCGCATGCACGAAACATTTGCTGTTAGATCGGGGCGATTATCGATAAACCACTGCAGGCGTCGTTTGAACGCGGGAAGCGCATCGAGAGCCTCCGGCTCGATCGTGCCGACCGCAAAGAGCGGGATCAGACCAACCATCGAACGAACCTTAAGCGGCTTATTGCCTTCGCCGTGCAGGTGCAGCACGTCGTAGTAAAAGCCGTCCTCGTCGTCCCAGAGCGAAATGCCTTCGGAACCGAGATTGTTCATCGCACCGGAAATGTGTAGAAAATGTTCCCAGAATTTACTCGCGACATCCTCGTAGGTATCGTCTTCGGTCGCCAGCTCGAGCGCGATCGCGAGCATGTTGAGGCAGTACATCGCCATCCAGCTCGTGCCGTCGGATTGTGCAAGTTTGCCCCCGGTCGGAAGCGGACGCGAGCGATCAAAGACGCCGATGTTGTCGAGACCCAAAAAACCGCCTTCGAACACGTTCACGCCTTCTGAATCTTTACGGTTTACCCACCAGGTGAAATTGAGCATCAGCTTTTGAAATATTCTCGCAAGGAATTTGCGATCGCCGGCACCGATGCGTTTTTTCTCGATCTGATAAACCCGCATCGCGGCCCATGCGTGCACGGGCGGATTCACATCGCCGTATGCCCATTCGTACGCCGGAATCTGCCCGTTCGGATGCATGTACCATTCGCGCAACATCAGCAAAAGCTGCTCCTTTGCGAAGCTCGAATCGACGAGCGCGAGCGGAATGCAGTGAAACGCGAGATCCCACGCCGCATACCACGGATATTCCCACTTGTCGGGCATCGAGATGATATCCGCATTGTGCAGGTGCCGCCATTCGTTGTTTCTTCCCAGCACCCGCGTGGCCGGCGGCTTAGGCAAACCATCGTCACCTTCAAGCCAGTCTTTCACCACATAGTGGTAAAACTGCTTCGACCAAAGCATCCCGGCGAACGCCTGGCGCTGAACGCTTTTTGCATCATCGGAAAGATTCGCGGGAATAATGTCGGCGTAAAACTCATTGGCTTCGCTGATCCGGTTCTGAAAAATCTCGTCGAAGTTGTTAAAAGCAGTCGACGATGTCTTAGCGTTTTTACGTGAGAGTTCCTTGTCCGACAGTCGAAGCCGAACGCTGATCTGGGATTTCGCCGGAACAGAAAGCTTGTAATTCACCGCAGCCTTTGTGCCAAGGTGGTCCGGGTTAACGCTGTCTCTAATTCCATGAACGATATAATCGTTGATCCCATCCTTTACGAAAGGCGTGCGATTCTCGCCGCCAAAAAGTTTCGCGTTGTTCGTTTCGTTTTCCGTGAACAGCAGTTCCGGGGAGCCATCGGCGTGAAGCCACCTTTTGCCGTACTGAGGACATTCCAACTCGATCACGCTCTGTCCTGCGCTCCGCATTCCACACCCCGCGGCCAAAGCGTTCCACGACCAAGTATTGCGGAACCAGATTGTTGGGAGCACATTTAGTTGCGCAGGTTCATCACCTCGATTCGCGACGGTGATCTTGATCAGAATGTCCTCGACATCGGCTTTTGCATATTCGACAAGAACATCAAAGTACTTGTCGTCGTCGAAGATTGCGGTGTCGATCAACTCGAATTCATCCGTGGTTTTAGTTCGGTTGCGGTTCTCGTCAATAAGCTGTGTGTAGGGGAATTCCGTTTGAGGATACTTGTAGAGCATCTTCATGTACGAATGCGTGGGCGTCGAATCGAGATAATAATAGAGTTCCTTAACATCCTCGCCGTGATTCCCTTCGCTCCCGGTAAGACCGAACAAACGCTCCTTTAGGATCGGATCTTTACCATTCCAAAGGGCAACCGAAAAGCATATCTTTTGATGGCGGTCAGAGATTCCTGCAATGCCGTCTTCATTCCATCGATAGGCCCGCGAGCGTGCATGATCGTGCGGAAAATAGTCCCAGGCCGAACCGTCCGGGCTATAATCCTCGCGCACAGTTCCCCAGGCTCGCTCACTCAAATACGGTCCCCAGCGTTTCCAGTGTTTTGTTCGCTCGTTCGATTCGCGAAGTCGTTTTTCCTCAGCATTCATACTCGCAAATTCCCTGACTCTTTATTCCGACACATACCGCGGGTATTCCGGGAGCATTGGAACAAAAACGGCGACCGAAGAAACTCTACGTGTCGCCGCGTCCCCCTTGAATTCGAACTATTTACCCTTGTGCTCGGGTTTCTTTGTCTTGAACTCTACCCAGTGTTCTTCGCCCTTTTTGATATTCTGCTGTTGATCCGTCTCCCACATCTCCTTAACTTCCAAGTTGTAGTTTAGATACAGTTTTCCGTCGACGATCTTCCAGGCATTCGGGTCGCCGTCGGCCGTGTATCCTTTCGACACCGCGTACGAACAATACCCGCCGTATTGGGGCGCATAAGCCTCTGGATTCTGTTTGAATTTCTCGAGATTCGCCGCATTCGCAAAAAGCCATTTTGCGCCATGCCAGGCATATTCGTATCTTGGACTGCCCTCAACGGCTTTTTCGACAGCGAAATATGCCACTGCGTCAAATCCTTTCAGGGCGACGCCTTCACCGTCTATATTAACTGCGGCGAAGTTCTCTGTTTTAGTACAGGCTGCGGCCGAGATAGCGATTCCAGCCAAGACCACCAAAAACAAAAACTTCCGATTAGGTAATTTCATAATAATTGTCTCCTAAATATGCACTGATCCTACCTTTCGGTGAGACGAACCGCGTGTCCGTCCGGGTCGCGAATCAAAGCCGCTTTGCGAAATCCAAGCCGGCTGTTATTGAACAGTACAGACCCGCTCGAAATATACTCTGCCCTATAACCGGACAAAACTTGTGCAAGGCCCGGGGCGGCAAAGCTCGTTTGCCAATGCCATATGTCGTTGCTCCGCGAATCCTTCGGATACGGGCGTCCGTCGGTCGGGGCCTTGTATTCGAGAAACTCAACAGCGATACCATCGTCTTTGGTCCTCAAGCCGGTAATATGAAGTTTTGCTCCGAAGACATTATTCAGATGCTCCTGCTCGGGACCGTAATTATCGCTGGATCCTGCCACCGCCAACCCGAGCCTATCCCGGTAAAAGTTCAAGCTTGTGTCCGAATCACTGACAACAATCGCCGTGTGATCGATCCCGAGGAAGAGTTTCCCGGTTTTCTCCAGGTTGTGCCATTTTCGTGCGCCTTTGCCATCCGGAAACTGCAGGATTTCCAGCACGTGATTGTCGAAGTCCTTAAAGTAGAACGCCTTTATTCCGGCCGCGGCCGTAATGTATGCGGGCAAGGTCTGCGGCCCGGTCGATGCGTGGCGAACCTTATTTGCTCGCAGCATCGCGTAAGCCTTATCCATGTCTGAAACAATGATCGCTATATGCTGAAACCAGCAGTCGTTGCTTTTCGAATCGACCGGAATCGGGCGCCCTTGCGGCGTCAAATATTCCGTAAGCTCGAGCGTCTCGCCGCCAAGCCGAAGTCGGACGATACGCACGCGCGCCCCAAAAACCCCCGAGAGATGCTCGAGCTCGCTGCCCCAAACTTCGACGTCGGAGATCTTTTCAAAAGGCAGGACGCGTGTGTAAAACTCGACAGCCTTATCCATGTCGGAAACGGTAAAGCCGACAGACTCCACATATGAAACAACCTGTCCGCGAGCACTTGCAAATAGAGCAAAGATCGCGATAAGTGCGATAAGAAGCCAACCCAGGGGGAATGCATTTTGTTGTATTCTTTCGGGGTTCATTGTTTAGTTCATTCTCTCCAACAAATGCGTTCCAACTCTAAGGGCGTTCGCCATGATCGTCAGAGCAGGGTTTACAGCCGAGCTTGACGGGAAAAAACTGCCATCGACGACATACAGATTGTCGATGTCGTGTGTTTTGCAGTTCCGGTCGAGCGCCGAGGTTTTCGGGTTGTCCCCGAATCGGATGGTGCCGTTTTGGTGGGCTACACCCGCGAGCGGTATTTGCTCGGCGAGATAAAGATTTCTTGAGAACAACCCCTGATGACATTCGTGACCGTGCACGTCACATTTGCGCTGGTTGTTCATCAAATGCTTCAGTTTGTTCTGCAGCTGCTTGTGAGCTTCCAGATTATTGGGTTTGTACGAAAGCACAATGTTGCCGTCCTTATCGAGCGTGACTCGGTTTTCCGGCCGCGGCAGATCTTCGGTCGTTAGCCAAAAATCCAGGGAGTGTTTCGCCATTTGATCGAGTGCAAATCCCGGAGCGATCGCGGGTGCCCCGGCAGACAGTGTTACTCCGTCCAGCTTGCCGACAAACGATATATGGCCCATCGGATATGGGAAATCTTCGGTGCCGAAGTAAAAATCGTTTACCGCGAGCGTCTTTTGAAACACCGTTGGGTTCGGACACTTCGATACCGCAAGCAGGACCGAATTTACATGGCCCATGTAATTTCGGCCGACCTGATCCGAACTATTTGCGAGACCATTTGGATGACGGTCGTTCGCCGATCTTAAGAGGAGTGCGGAGGAATTGATCGCCCCAGCCGAAACAACCACTAGATCAGCTGAATAGCTTTCTTTCTCTCCGCTTCGTTCGACAATCAGCGCCGAAATTGATTTACCGGTTGCAGCGGTTTCCAGTTTCGTAACCAACGCATTAGTGAGCAGGGAGACGTTCGGATATTCCGTCGCATAGTCGACGCCGCAAACTTGTGCGTCACCTTTCGCGTTCAATAGGCACGGAAATCCGTCGCACGTTGCGCAACGAACGCAAATGCTCCTTCGGTTGTTCTCCTTCAACTGGATCCCGAGCGGAACGTGAAAAGGCTTTACGCCCAATGCGGCGAAATCTTCGGCCAGATGTTGAATACGGCCTTCATGGCTGACCGCCGGGTGTGGATACGGCGAGCTGGATCGCGGTTCGGTCGGGTCCTCACCGCGCGTGCCATGAACGTGATACATGGCCTCGGCCTGGGCATAGAAGGGCTCGAATTCGTCGTAACTGATCGGCCACGCGGGAGAAATACCGTCGTAGTGTTTTGATTCGCTGAAATCGCGTTCGCGCATCCTGAACAACGCGGCGCCGTAGAACTTCGTGTTTCCGCCGACGTTATAATTTGTGTGCGGATGCAGCGGTTTGCCTTGATGGTCGTACCACACCTCTTTAGTGTTGTACTTGCCCTCGACGTTTACCGCCCTGGCGTTCCAGTTGTCGGGCTCGCGCTTTACATAATCGCCGCGTTCGAGAATGAGGATCTTTTTACCGGAAGGCGCAAGTTTACGCGCAAGGGTGCCGCCGCCTGCCCCGGTACCGATGATGATGACGTCGTAATGTCCGTTCATAATAAGCTCCTAATCAAAAGAGCCCGGCGACCACTGCAAAGTCTTTTTGCCGCTCCGTAACCTCAATGGTCCCGTTGTCGCGTTCCGCCCTGGCTTCAGTGTTCGAACCCGAGAATCTAATCTCGTCGAAACGACAGTTGAAAATACAGCGGCCGATTCCGCTGTGATCGAACTTCGCGCAAAGTACTGCTTTAATGCCTTTTGTCCGTACGTAGACTTCCGCAGCACCAAGCATCGCGATCGGCGGCGCGATGAAATAGATCCACCACGCGGTCCACGTATTGCCGGCAATCGCTGACCCGAGCGTGCGCGCGGGATTCATGCTCATGCCAGAGATCGGCGATTCCAGGGCGATGTATATCGCGATAAAAAGTCCCGCAATGAATGGCGTGTATTTGTGTACAATCCGGTGATTGCTTGTTACAAGGACCATTGACATCATCAAGAACGCAATAACCACCTCGCCCGCAAAGGCCGCCGTGATTCCGTAAACGCCAGGGGCCGTTGGAACGAAGTTCACTTCTTGGGCTTCCAATAGATCGCCAAGAAAAAACCACGCGACAAGAACGCCTGATACGCCGCCAACAAACTGCGCGGCTGTGTAGAAAACGGTGTCATTGCCATTGATTTTGCCGAGGCGAAAGAATGTTAGGGTAACGACCGGATTGATGTGCGCACCCGAGCGCTTTCCCCATGGCGATTTGAAAATTCCGATCGCTGTCGTTCCCATAGCGATGCCCATCAAAACATTTCGAAAGACGATGCTGTATTCGGCAAAATATGAATCCGGATGAAACAAGAGCACGCCGAATATGCATGCCGACACCATAAATGTGCCGAGACCCCACGCTTCTATCAAATATTCGGGCCAATGATTTTTTAGTGCGTAGAGCATTGTAAATCTCGTAACTTGATATCAAAGTCGGAGCCGGCTTTATTCCAGTTCAGAATCTGTATCGAATATCTCCGTTGATTTACAGCAGGCTGATTAATCGATATCGAGGATCGAGTGAAAACCGCCAAAGCCGTCTTCTTCCTTCATTCCATGAGTCGGGTCTTCGACCCAATGGTAACCGTCAATGAGGATCTTGTAACGGTACTTAGCTCTGTGTTCGGCTTTTATTGATGCGTACCAGAATCCGTCCGATGACCTTTTAAATGCGACGCTGGTTCGATCCCAGTCGTTGAAATCGCCGACCAGGTTAACCGATGCGGCATTGTCGTCGTGAAAGGCGAAGCTAACAAGTTCTCCGCTTCGCCGAGGAGCGCCGTACGTACCCGCATCGAAATAGTGCTTCTCCGACGCAGCAAGTTCGACCGCCTTTTTCGCGTTCATCACACCGAAGCCTTGGCGAATCGCCGGTCCCGTCTTTATGCGTTCAGCGGTTGTCACGAGAATATTCTTGACTGCGGCGGGCGAGAGTCTTGGATTCGCTTCAAGCATTTGCGCTGCCACCGATGCCGTGATCGGTGCGGCGAATGAAGTCCCATCCACGTGCTGGTAGTGCGTTGTGACGATCTTTCGTCGGTGCAACCCATAGCCGACAATCTTTCTTACGGTTTCGTCGTCCATGTTCAGGACATCGGCATCGAGCCCGGCATCGTTCCAGAACTCTTCCACCAGTGGGCGAAACGAATAATCGGGTGCCGCGGCAAGCATTGAAAGCGTTTCGGCAATCCTATAATCTTGCGTTTCCGGCAGGATCGGTGCCGCAACAAACATTGCCGGCGCGATGATCTCCGGTTTGACGATCCCGTCAGCCGTTGCACCGAAGCTTGAATGATAGAGGTCAAATTCGTTGGAATTGAACCGGTTTCGATCGCTGTATCCGCCAACGGTGATAACCGACGGCGAATTTGCCGGCGGAATCGAAGGTGTCTCCGTGGAATTGCCTGCCGCGATCGTAATGACTACGCCCAGACTTACCAATTCCTCGGCAAACTGGTTTATTCGACTTTGAGTCGTCGTAGCATCCGTATCGCCGCCAAGCGATATGTTCAGAATTCGTATATTGTATCTTTCGCGATTTTCGATCACCCAACGAAGGCCTTTTTCGATCGAATCGTCGCTTATCCGGCCTTCCCTCGAGACCTTTACCAAAACGAGCTCGGCTTTACTAGCCAGGCCTCGATAGATACCGTCCGACAGGCGTCCGTCTCCCGCGCACGAAACGACCGTCTGTGCCGTGCCAATGATGTCCCTTAGGTTCGACTATATCCGTTAACAGACGCTCTTCGCTCTGAATGTCGTGAAACGCTTTGACACGATCAGTAATATCGGGATGCGGGTAAAACCCTGAATCGAGAAATGCGATCGTCATGCCGTCTCCTGAAAATCCTTCATCTGCATCAAGTTTCTTTGGGGTCGGAATGACTCCGAACCTGTTCTGCAAATGTGAATGATCGTGTTTTGCCGTTGCTGAATCCAACATATTATTCGAGCGAACCCGTGCGCCGTTTTCGAGTTGTTGAATCGCTGCGGGTAAGCGCATTATTCCAACAAAAAACGGGCATTTCTGCCCGTTTCACTTCGTTTAAACTCCGTCAGGTCTAAAACGCCCCGCCCATCGAGGAGTTCAAAACATTCTTAAATCGATCTTTTGTTTCAATACTTAGTTTCGCGGTGTTTGCGTCGACAGCTTCGGTCAACCTGTTTTCCTGTTCCTTCATCGCTTTGCTAAGGAATTTAAGGTTCTTGAGATATCTGCCGCATTTCTCGCACGTAAAAAGGTGGAGACGCATCTCAATTCTTTCGCGAAGAGACAGCCGCCGGTCGAGCGATTCACCTAAAGTCGGGGTGATTGTCCGGCAGTCCGGCAGGCGCCATCCGAGCCATAATATGAATTTCCGTTTGATCCTGGCAAAAACTCCCTTTTCCATAACGACAGCCACTGCAGCCTCGGGCGCAAAAAACGGCCTTGTAAATTGAATCACAGGCCGCCGATCGTTTATTCCAATCTTTATTAAGATCCAAAACTAGAGCGATACCGCTGTCTTGATAACCGCCTTAAGACGGCTACGAGCGTCGTCACTGAGTGTACGAGACTGAAGCTCATCGGCAAGCTCGCTGTCGAACTCCTTCATCATTTCCCGCATGAATTTCGACTGTTCGATAAAGCGTACGCAGGGCTTGCACGGGATCAGATGCAGCTTGAGAACGATGCTTTCCCGCCAGGTGAGCTTGCGGTCGAGCGACGCCGATGCAATGTCGATCAGTTCTTTGCACGGTGGCAAATACTTAAGTATCAGCACGAAAAAGAACCGCTGTACCTTTTTGTAAACTGCCCTAGACATATTAGTGTTTTACGGCCCTTCTGAACCAGTTTACTTCGATGCAGCGGCGAAGGGCGAGCCTCGCTCTGTGCATCATTACCCAGAAATTGTTCGACGAAAGCGAAAGTATTTCGCAGATCTCATCGCTGTCGAGTCCGTCCATTTCGCGAAGCATAAAAACCCCTGCGACTCTTTCCGGGAGTTTCGACATACAGTTTTGCAGTACGCGGAAAAACTCCGTTTCCTGATACGTTGCCTCGGGTGAGGTGTTCCATTCGTGCGGTTGCAGCTTGTTGTTCCAGTGGCCATTCCAGGCGTCATCCCTCTCAAAGAATTTATCCGTCTCCGAAAGCAGGTCGGTTTCGCCATCTATTATCGGAGCTTCGCGAGCGGATTTCCGATAATGATCGATTATTTTGTGCTTTAGTATTCCGGTGAGCCAGGTGCGTTCCGCGGCCTTCCCGCCGTACGAGGCCATTGACTGAATAGCCGCAAGAAGAGCTTCCTGCACAGCGTCCTCGGCGCGTGACTCGTCGCGAAGCCGCATCATTGCGTACCTAAAGAGATAGTCACCATGCTCATCGACCCAAAGAGTAGGATCGATATTCCATTCGACCGTCGGGACACCGGTCGTTTCGCTCATTTGCATATCGTTTTCTGCCGACGCAAGTGGCACAGCACCGTTAACCATAGCATTAAACCTCTCGGATCTTTTCCCGGATTGAATCGATCAAATACTGCGGGGCCCCCGTGTTCGAAAACGCGTGTTTCAAAGCGAATTTCAGCTGCCGGTCAACGGCGACCTCGTCGAGTGTTTTAGGGCTGGTTCGGGCAGACGGCTCTAGCTCGAAGAGCCAGTTCCAGGGTGTTTGAGAATGCGTCCCCAGCGCACCTGAATTTTTGCCATTGCCGTTGTGAATTTTACTCATCCGGTTCTCCTCAATCACATCCTTAATTCATCGAAGCGGGGTGTTTATTCCAAGCTTGTTGAAAGTTTTTTTGCGGAATAATAAACCGGAATAACGCGATTGTTAAATTCACTCTGGTTTTACTGGCTTTCATTGTAATTTTATGAGCGATACAAATCGAATTTTGATACTCGGAGGTGGCTTTGGCGGCCTTTACACGGCCCTCAATCTCGAAAAAACGCTTGCTCGCGACAGCGACATCGAGATCACGCTGATCAATCGCGAGAACTTTTTCTTGTTTACGCCAATGCTTCATGAGGTTGCGGCGAGCGATCTGGATATAACACATATCGTGAGTCCGGTCAGAAAACTCCTAAAAAGGGTCAAGATATTCAATGGGAATGTCGAGAGCATCGATCTTGAGTCGAAGATCGTTCATGTCTCGCATGGCAAGGAACATCACCATCATGAAATGGAATACGACCACCTCGTGCTATCGCTTGGTTCGATCACAAACTTTTACGGCAACAAGGGACTCGAGGACAACGCTCTGACGATGAAATCGCTGGGCGATGCTATCTACCTAAGAAATCATATGATCTCGAACCTGGAAGAGGCCGATTTCGAATGCTGTCCGAAGATTCGCGAACCGCTGATCAATTATGTGGTTGCGGGCGGTGGCTTTGCGGGGGTTGAAACGATCGCGGGGATCAACGATTTTCTTCGAGCCTCGCTGAAATTTTATCCGAACCTGACCCCGGAAATGCTACGCGTCGTTTTGGTTCACGCGGGCGATACGATCCTACCGGAGTTGAGCGAAAAGCTCGGCAAGTATGCCCAGAATAAACTCGCCGCACGCGGTGTCGAAATACATTTGAATACTAAAGTGTCGGAGGTTGACTCCAATCGCGTTACGCTCGGCGACGGAAGCGAGATCGTGACGAACACGCTGATCTGGACCGCCGGAACGGCTCCGAATCCTTTGCTAGAGGCGCTGCCGTGCGACAAAGACCGCGGCAAGATCTGTACAAATGAATTCATGGCCGTTACCGGATACGACGGAGTTTGGGCGGTAGGCGATAGTGCAGCGATCGTCGATCCAAAAACGGGCCGGCTCTACCCCCCGACCGCACAGCATGCCATTCGTCAGGGGAAGATCCTCGCGCACAACATACGAGCGTCGATCCGCGGAGGAAAGATGAAACCGTTCATCTTTGAAACGATCGGCCAGCTTGCGGCTCTCGGCCGTCGGACTGGTGTTGCTCAAATATTTGGGATCAACTTTTCCGGCTTTGTTGCATGGTGGTTGTGGAGAACGATCTACCTTATGAAGCTGCCGCGTTTTGAAAAGAAGCTGCGCGTTGCCCTCGACTGGACACTTGACCTTATGTTCACAAAAGATCCGGTGCAATTTCTAACGCTTCGTGCGCCGACCATCTCGAACGAAGAGCTTCCGGGACCTGTCCGAACATATACCGCCACGGCGAGATAGATTGATTTATCGGTTACGAACTAATGGGAATGGAACGTCATAATTTCATCCCCATTTTCATTGCTCCAAAAGAATCTTAAAAAAACTTGTAAGGATTCTCGCACACAAACGACAAATGGTTGTGAGCAGCAATTATTCAAGAAATTTTAGGAGCAATGATATGACCGAGATCACGCCGGAAATTTTCGAAGCCGAAGCAATGCAGCATATCGATGACCTTTATCGCACCGCTAAACGGCTAACACGAAGCGACATCGAGGCCGACGACCTTGTGCAGGAAACCTATATGCAGGCATGGAAATCTTTTGCTCAGTACGAACTCGGTACCAATTGCCGTGCATGGTTGTACAAGATCCTTTTCAATAAGTACGACCATCATCGCCGCAAACAGTTCACGCAGGCAAAATATTTCCGGGAAGCCGACGAGCTTTTATTCGAATTCTCAACTGCGAAACCCGTCGTCCCGGAACATTTGACCGATGGCGAGGTGATCGCCGCACTAGACAAGCTTTCCGTACATTATCGCTCTGTTGTTCTACTGGCTGACGTTCACGAATTCGATTATAAGGAAGTCGCCCACATCCTTACCATCCCGATCGGCACCGTTATGTCGCGTCTTAATCGAGCCAGAACTGAATTGAAAAAGTCTCTTGCAGGAGTCGCCCGTGAATACGGCATCAAATCCGCAAATCTCGCAGCAACCGCATAAATACCACTCTTCATTCCTCCTTTACTCCTCAAAGAGACTTAAAAAGCGTTGAGATCCGATGGTCTCAACGCTATTTTTTTTTATCGAAGTCTTCCTTTTTCCCGGTTTCAACCTTTGGAGGGTCAAGCGGCTTTACCTATACAGAACGATTTGTCGAGAGTGCTTCACGAAGATGCAGTCGAGCTCGGTGGAGCATTACGAAAAGGTTTTCTCTTGTGATGTTTAGCAATTCGCACATCTCGGATGTATCCATTCCCTCGATCTCACGAAGGGTGAACACGATTGCGAGGCGTTTAGGAATAACCGCGAGGGCGGCACGAACCGATCGGGCAAACTCTTTGCTGTCCAGACTGGCCGCCTGATCCGCTGACAGATCTTTGGACGCGAACTCACGAGCCCAGTGCCCGTCGGCTCGGAAAAAGGACGTGTCGGCGTCGTCGAGCGGAGAAAAATTTGAAAATGGTACTGTTCTGAACATCGAGCGCCACTGATCGGCGATCTTGTGCTTGAGAATTCCTGTAAGCCAAGTCCGTTCGGTTGAGTTGTTTGAGAACCGTTGCTGCGAACGCAATGCGGCAAGGAGGGTTTCCTGCACCGCGTCCTCGGCCGCCGCACGATCGTGGAGCCGAGACATTGCGAACCTGTAGAGATAATCGCCGTGCTCATCGACCCAGTGTTCAGATGGTAAAGGACTCGAGCGGGTGATCTGTGCGGTTTCGATTGAACTGATCATTTTTCATCCTCCACTGTCTTTCTTAGCGGTGCGGTCGTAAAGTTCGATTCGTAGCGGCTGCTCCAAACCGTGACGGCGTTAAAACGCGAAATATCTAAGTTCGTAGGAAGTTCATATTCCATTGCCCCTTCGTCATCCTTTAGTGCGCCGACGGTGTACCTTTCGGCGTTTTTGACCGTTTCGTTTTCGAATGCGTCCGGCGAAGAGATAAGCAGTACTTCGAGGCCAGGGCGGTGATAGGTGCGAAAATCTGCGATCTGCAAATATCGGCGCCCGTCCCGGACAACGATCTTGACGGTGCCCTGGCCGCGGTGCGCGACGGAATGGAATTCGCCCTCGGCCAGAACGCGGTCTGCCGCAGACTGCCAGATCGCCGCGATCACGAATGCGGCGACGACGACTAGAACTATCAAAACGGCTATTTGAATGCGCTTGGGAACCATTTTCTTTCCAATAACTGGGTTCATACTTACGTACGCGCGACACCGGCCCGTTTGATTTGACCTGCGTGGTAAATTGAAGTTATTCGTTTTTATGGGCCCCCGTCCTAAGGGCTCGCCAATTTAACGCCAAATTTTCGCCAAATTCGCCTAAATGGTTGATCTTGAAGAGGAAATTTACGAGTTCGACGGCTTTCGGATCGATATTTCTGAGCGCCGTTTGTCGAATCACGGCGCAGAACTGGCGGTAACGCCTAAGGCTTTCGACCTTCTCGCGCTTCTGGTTCGCAATCACGGACACCTTTTGACGAAGGATAGGATCATCGAAGAACTGTGGCCGGGCAGTTTTGTCGAGGAAGCGAATCTGAATGTAAATATCTCGGCGCTGCGGCGGATTCTCGGCGACACTGCGGCGGAGCAGAGATTCATCGAAACGGTTCCGCGTCAGGCTTACCGGTTTGTCGCGAATGCGGATCGGCTCGAACCGCGTGAAGAAGTCGTACGACCACTTATCTCCCGATCAAATGGTGAGACTCTGGAGCGGAAAGAATCAAAAAATATAGGCGAGGATATTCTGCGCGCCTTAAGGCGCGCAAAACGGCGCCGGATGATATTATCTGCGGTTGCCGCGTTTGCGGTCTTGTCGTTCCCATTTGCCGGCTGGCTGGTCTATCGCTCGCTCGGGACAGGCGATCACGTGCCAAAGTCGATCGCTGTCTTGCCGTTTCGTCCGCTTTCGCAGAGCTCGTCGGACGAGGCCCTGGAATTGGGAATGACCGACGCCCTAATAACAAAACTCAGCAAGATAGATCGACTTACGGTCAGGCCGACGAGCGCGGTACGCAAATATGCGACGCAATATTCGGATGCATTGGAGGCGGGCCGCGAGCTGCGTGTCGAAGCGGTTTTGGACGGAAAGGTTCAGAAAGCGGACAACAAGGTCCGAGTGAGCGTCCAGCTTCTGCGCGTAGCTGACGGCGTTACGCTGTGGTCGGGAAGCTTTGACGATTTTTTTACGAATATTTTCGCGCTTCAGGACTCGATCTCGGAGCGAATGGCCACTTCGCTCGCCGTGAAGCTAAGCCGACGGGAGCAGGACTCGATCGAAAAGCGCTATACCGAGAATACCGAGGCATATCAACTGTTTCTTCAGGCACAGTTTCATCATCTTCAGATAAGCGAAGCAGGCTCGCGCAACGCTCTTAGGTATTATGAGGCAGCCGTTGCCAAAGATCCGGATTATGCCCTCGCCTGGGCAAGCATGGTCGGTGCGTATGCTCATCTTGAAAATCTCAATGACGATCGGGAGGCAAACCGCGAGCGGGCTAGAAATGCGGCCTATCGTGCGTTGGCGATCGATCCTGAATTGCCCGAGGCCCATGAGGCCGTGGCTACGGTCGTGGACTTTTTCGAATGGAACTGGCCGGAAGCGGAAAAGGAGTACCTGAAGGCAATAGAATTGGGGCCGAACCGTGATGGCCCCCACTACGCGTACTCGATCTTCTTGTCGCGATTCAAGCGGCATGACGAGGCCGTTAGAGAGATAATGACAGCCCGCCAGATAGACCCGAGCGCGGTCTACATTCAAGATCAATTGGTTCACACGCTGCTCCGCGCAAGGCGGTCTGACGACGCGCTCGCTGAAGCGAATAAATCGCTAGAAATGAAGCCCGACGGACACATTGTGAGCGGATTATTGGTTCGCATATTTCTCCAAACATCGAAATTTGCCGAGGCCGAGGCTGTATTAGATCGCATGAAAGAGGTTGGTACGCCGCTGACGGAAACGCTTCGGGCACGCTTGTATCTCAATACTGGCCGCCGGGCGGAGGCGGAAAAAATATTGCGGCCACTCATCGCCAATTATAAGGAAGGGGACAGCGCATTGCCGATCGCCCTGAACCATCTTCGCTTGGGAGAGACCGATCAGGCTTTCCAGTTCCTCGAAAAAGCTTACCAGCGGCGCGAGTCGCAGGTTATGATAGTAAATATTGAACCGGAATGGGATGTTATCAGAGGCGACGCGCGCTATGCCGACCTGATGCGGCGGATGCGGGTGCCGCTATGATCAGCCGTTTTCGAACACGATATCGGCGGAGTTTTTAGGCAGGTCGTTCTTGAAATACCGCCGTTGGGCGGGGAAGTAAATGGTTTCGTACGCCCGGATAGTCTCATCGCTCGGCAGTCCTTCCGGAGCACGTGAAATCGCCCGGCGTAACGCGGTCTCGAAGAAGCAATCGATCCATATTTTCAGATCTAAAAGACTGGCGTATTTGCGTTTGAATAGAAAGATCCCTTCGAGAAGAATTATTTCGATATCGTCGAATTTGTAACGATCCGGGCGATACTCGGTCGCAGTTTCTTCGGTGTAGTCCATTGAAATATCAACGCTGCGGTTTTCTTTCAGCGGCAATATTAGCCACTCGAACATTTCGTCCAGCCGGAGGGCGTTTTCGTAAAACTTTTCAGCCGGACGTGAAGGATCGAAGCGAACATCCGGAAGATTAAGCCAGCCGTCGACATTGATGACGGCCACATTTCGATTTTTTATCTGCTCGGCAAGTTTAGCGGTGACATAGCCTTTGCCGCTCGCGTCTATCCCCGAAATGCCGACGAGCATAGAGCGTTCTGCCGGCACTTCGGACCTTTTCCCATCTATCGCTTGAGTGAGGTCAGCGATGTTCATTTTAACTTTGGACGGACACCAGCGATGTTCAGGCGAATCCTGTAAAGCCCGGTTCGTGCCGTTAGATAAAGTGTTTTTCCGTCGTCATCGCCCCAGGCCATGTTGTGGACGTGCTGCGGCGAGATGATGGTGCCGAGGTGTTTGCCTTCGGGCGAAATGACCTGTAATCCGCCGGGTGCGGAAACATAAACGTTCCCTTCGACGTCAACCTTAACCCCGTCGATAGCATCCTCGCCCTTGATCGGGGTGAAATCAAAAAACAGCTTGCCGTTTTTCACTGTCCCGTCCGGCTGTAATTCGTAGCGGTAGACCGTCTTTTTGTTATCGTCCCAATTGCCGACGTAGAGATATTTTTCGTCGGGCGAGAGAGCAATTCCATTGGGCCCGGTGAACTCTGTCGTGAGCAATTGCAACTTTCCGTTGTAGAGCGAGTAAACCCCTGTATGCGCTAATTCTTTACGCTTGTCATCTCCAAATTTCGGCAGGCCGAAGTTTGGATCGGTGAAGAAAAGCGTGCCGTCCGAGCGATAGACAAGATCGTTCGGGCTGTTTAATTTCTTCCCCTCGAACTTGTCAACAATCACCGCTTCGCTGTCGTCTTCTTCGACCCGGACGACGCGTCGGTTGCCATGCTGGTTAAAAACGATGTTGCCTTCGGGATCGAGCGTTATGCCGTTCGAGCCTGGCTGGCGATATTCGGCTATATCCGCGCCCGAATACCCGCTCGGCGTTTTGAAGACGCTGAGTTTGCCATCCTTCGAGTATTTGTAGATCTTATTCGCGTTCGGATCACTGAAAAGCAAACCTTCCATGGTCCACACCGGCCCTTCAGTGAATTGAAAGCCTTCGGCGAGTTTGAATATCTTCGGGTTCGGCCCGACGATCTTGTTCAGGGCATCGCTGTGACGAATTACCTCGACGTTTACCTCGCTGGGTGTGATCGCGATCGGGCCGTTTGTCTCTCGTTTGTAAAAATCGAGTTTGGCCTCGCGCACCCATATGAAATTTGTCGGCGGATTCGAGATCGGACCGTTGATGCCGAAGATCGCAAGTTGTATCTTCTGTCCGGGCTTCACATCCCGACCGACGATAAGTCGATTCGGAGCGTTCCAACCGGCAACGACACTACCGCCATTTTGACCGAGAAAACGTGCAAGTTCTCCGTTTACCCAGACCTCGGCGTAGTCATCCAGGGCCGTTTGAAATGCAACAGTCGAACCTGACGTCGAAAATCCATTCACTGATTCTGGGATCGTCAGATTGATGCGGTACCAATTGAACGAGAGACGCCCGTTGCCGCGCCGTCTTTGAAGATCAACCGCCGGTACGACCTCCCATTGCGAATCGTCGTATCCAGAAACGCCGGCCTTAGGTGTGTAGTCGTAGGTTTTTACCGCAGGCCCGGAAGGCTGATTGTCTGCACCGGCCGAATTGAAACTCGTTTCGACGATCTTGGTATCGTTGTATTTCCATTGCCCGGCAACGAGTCGTACGCCCGCCGCTGTAGCAAGATCGACCACGGCATCGGGCTTTCCGCCCGGGGTGTTCTGAGCGGTCGCGTAGGTGGATATAAATAGTGTGATGAGAAATGCCCAAATGATCTTTATCATGATAATTACTCTCCGTTAGTACGGTTTTCCCGCGAAGGCGGAGAAGCCAAAACGGTCTCTCCGCTCTCCGCGTCTCCGCGATGAGACTTCCTAACGCACTTTGACGACGTAATAGAGAAACGTTCCGTCGACCTGCTTGAACCAGTTCGGGGTACCTCTTGGTACGATCAAGACGTCGCCCTTTCTCAACTGCCGCGTTTCGCCGCCTTCTATTGAGGCACCACGATGCTCCCCAGGTTCGATCGTTTTCGGATCGACCGACTTCCCTCCAGTAACGACCGTTGCGGTGCCGTCGAGAACGTAAATAATATCGGTATCCAGGTCGTGAACTTCAGACAGGCCCGCCTTTTCACGGCGTGAGGCGTGAACCATATAGTTCTCGCCGTTTCTTGCGCCGCTTAGGACGGCTCCTTTTGCAAAAGCGTCGCTGACGGTTTTGCCGTCAAAGAACGTTACTGCCAATGCCTTTTCACCGCCCAGCGTCGCCGCTCCTGCCAACGCAAGTTCCTCATCCTGCTGCGCCGACGCAACTCCCGATACGCCAACGCCTCCGATAATCTGGCCGTTGACAGTAATCGGCACACCGCCTTGCAGCGGAGTGAAGTCCGGTAAAGTAACCATCGATGTCCGGCCGTTCTTAATGATGTCTTCGAAGACCTTGGTCGGCCGCTTGAACATCACCGCGGTTTTCGCCTTTCCCACGGAAATATTCGCTCCGGCGGTGAAGGTGCCGTCGAGGCGTTCAAGAGCGACAAGGTTACCGCCGTCATCGACAACGGCTATCACGCCGCCGGGTGCGTTGTTCGTATTAGCAAACGCCTTTGCTGCGGAAATGACAGCCCGGGCGCCTTCGAGGGTGATCGATTTTTTGTCAAACGTTTGGGCGGAAACCGACGCTGCAAATATGCACAGTGCGGCGACTAATAATTTCAAAGTATTTCGCACGATATTCTCCAATGATCGACGGCCCGACGGTGACGCGTTTGAAATCGCGATTCGGTCACCTTCAGGCCGCCGTATTCCTTGCCGTTACTGGGCCGTGATGGTCACTCGCAAGACGTCCTTAGTGTTTGGATAATTGAACCCGTCCTTAACAAGTTGAACGACGCCTTTCTCGGCTTTGCCCGTGTTCGCCATTTTCTGACGTGGCGCCTGTTCGTCGCCGAAACCGGGAGCCTGATTGACCTCCGTACCTGCATCCCATAGCAGGAGTTTGTCGGTAATGTCGCCGTTGAGCGGATTGCCGTTGTTATCAAAAAGGTCCAGTGCCTGTCGCGGTGCATAGAAAAGGTCATTCGACTGGCCATACATTGCGATGAGGTTAAACTTCATTCCCTCGGTACCCGCGAACGAGAATTCGTAAACGTTACCGGGAAGCAGGGGACCGGGTTTATCGGCACCCGCCGGCGTGTTGAAAACGCCCATGTTGATCGAACCCACCTTGGTGAGAAGCTTCTTTGAAAGCGTCTCAGGATTCCCGTCCTCGGCCTGTAGTTCCAGAGCCATGTCCGCTCTCTTGCCTTCGTCAAAGAAATACTGCTTTTTGTGATTCACGATAAACAGGCCGGGAGAGAGAGCGAACGAATACTTCGTGCCGCCATCGGTTTCTAGTCCATCCGGATTGGAAATATTCTCCACGCGAACCTTAAAGGTCGCCTGCTTTTTCCCTTTTTTAGCAAATGCCTGAATGCCCAAAACCAGCGCTGCAACAACAGCGAGGCCGACCACATATTTTTGCTTCTTCATAAATTGTCTCCGTTATTAGTTACTAAAATGACTCGCGGAAATACCCCGGAGTCCGCCGAGTTTCAGTGTCGTAAATCCCGGATGGCGAACCTGATATTCCAAAAAGGATCGCCGGAATAAATGCAGCGAATGGCGGAATTGTTCTTTGCGAGGGGCGAGTGTGTTGCGCGCCAAATAGGCCGATGATAGACCCAGGCATTTGTTTACAAACGGACAATTCGGTACTGCGGAGCGTGGTCGTTGAGCTCGAACGCGGCCGTGAACTGATCGAGCGCCTGGACGATGTTACATATCGAAGGTCTGCGAACGGTACCGGCAGCGTAGGCGGGCATTTCCGACACAATCTGGATTTTGTGAACAACTTCTTAAACGGCGTTGACGGACGGAGAATCGATTACAACGCCCGAGAACGCGACGCTCGCATCGAGATCGATCGCGGATACGCGGTCGAGAAGCTGGGTCTTGCAATGTGCCGAATGTGCAGTCTCACCGACGAGGACCTGGATCGCCTTGTCTACGTTCGCTCGGAGGTAGATCTAACGACCTGGCAGCCGTCTAGTGTCGCACGCGAGCTCGAATTCATTAACAGTCACACGGTACATCATCATGCGTTGATCGCGGAAAAACTGGCGGGCTTCGGCATCACCGTAATGGAACATTTCGGTGTTGCGCCTTCGACGCTCGAGTATTGGAAAACCAAGGCCGCTTGAGGCCTGATTTGGAGTTGCGGTCTTGAGGCTACTTCGCGGATCGTGGCTTTACCGACCGGCTTATAAGATAGGTCTCAAAGTAGAAATTCGGAGAAAATCAATGTCATCAAAAACAATGATCACTAGCTGGGTCTGCCGCATTATCGTGGCGATCATTTTATTTCAAACGCTCTTCTTCAAGTTCACAGGTGCGGAAGAGTCGAAATACATCTTCACAACGCTAATGGGACCGGACTTAGAGGCTTACGGCCGCATCGGTTCAGGTGTGGCCGAACTATTCGCCGTTATTTTATTGCTCATTCCGATCACGGCGTGGATTGGCTCATTCATTGCTCTCGGAACTATCTCGGGCGCGATCGTGAGCCACCTGACAATGCTCGGATTAGTCGTTAGGGACGACGGTGGGTTACTGTTCGGCCTGGCATTAACGGTGTTTGTCTTAAGTTCTATCGTACTGCTGATACACCGCAAAGAGCTACCGATATTAGGACATGCATTCTGATGTTTGATCTTTCGCACATCCTTCAAGGCGGCGTGCCGGATGTCCCGGCCGCCACTCTGTTTTTCGTCTTTTTCTTCGGCACGTTTGTAAGCGAGGATGCAGCGTGTCTGCTCGCCGGAACCGCCGCCGCAACCGGGCGAATGAGCTTTGCGTTAGCACTCACTGCCTGTTTTCTCGGCATTTTCGCGGGCGATGTTCTTCTTTATGCCGCTGGGAGGAAATTTGGAAGTCGTATTTTCGACAGCAGATTCGTGAAGCAGTTTATCTCGGACTCGACGGTTGCCAAAGCGTCCAGCTGGCTTGCAAGACACGGAGCTGCCGCCGTGTTTATGAGCCGTTTCGTTTCGGGCCTTCGGCTCCCGACATATTTACTTGCCGGAGCATTACGGACAGACTTCGCGAAGTTCGTGTTTTACTTCCTGCTAGCGTCGGCGATATGGACGCCGATCCTTGTCGGATCGACAGCATTTTCCGAATCATTTTTTTTCCCGCAGAATGCGCTCTTGGGACTGATCGTTACTGCCATCGCGATTCGCGTCAATTTTAAGTACACTTCGAGGAGAAACCAGCGTCTGCTGGTTGGTCGAATCAAACGCATCACGAAATGGGAATTTTGGCCGCTGCAAGTGTTCTATGCACCGGTTGCGGTTTACATCCTTCGTCTTGCAGTTAAATACAGGAGTCTGACGGCTTTTACGGCTGTCAATCCAGCGATTCCGGCCGGCGGCTTTACGGGTGAGTCGAAGAATGAAATATACAAGGGCCTGAATGAATCCGTAAAGGCGGGTGGATTTATGCTTTCGCATACACTGATCAACGGCAAGCTTTCACAAGGTGAAAAACTGCTCAAGGCGCGAAAGTTCATTTACGAAAATGGACTAAAGTTTCCGCTTGTCCTGAAACCCGATGCCGGCGAACGCGGAATGGGCGTGAAGATTATTGGTTCATCGGATGGCCTGGAGGCGGAACTTTTGTCGAGGGATTCCGACTTGATTCTTCAGGAGTTCGCACCCGGCAAGGAGGTCAGCATCTTTTATCATCGGTACCCAAATGACGGTCGCGGGAACATTTTCTCGATCACCGAAAAGCATTTTCCAACGCTAATCGGTGACGGCAGGTCTAGTCTTGAAGATCTGATCTTGAATGACGCCCGCGCGGTCTGTCTTGCGGAGAAATACTTCGAACAAAACCGGGATAGGCTAGGTGACGTGCCCTCGGAGCACGAAACTATTAAGCTGATCGACATCGGTACTCATTCGCGAGGAGCCATCTTCCTCGACGGCTCGCGGCTCAAATCCGATGCTCTCGAAAGGAAGATAGACGAGATATGCCAAGGATTCGATGGCTTTTATTTTGGCAGATTCGACATCCGAACACCGTCGTTCGAAGATCTGCGAAGGGGCGAGAATTTCAAAATAGTCGAACTCAACGGAGTCACGAGCGAGTCGACAAACATCTATGATCCGCAATACAGTTTACTGGACGCTTACAGAATATTGTTCAGGCAATGGCGCGTTGCCTTTGAGATCGGAGCTGCGAATTGTGACCGCGGTATAAAACCGACACCGTTGTTGGAGTTAGTTCGGCTCGCTTTCGGGTTTAGAATCAGTCAGTCAACGGTCCCTTAGCTTTAGACAGCCAGTCAATGTGCATCATATATTTTGCATTCAAGCACGATTCTGATCACCCACTGATCCTACTCGCAAACCGTGACGAATTTTACAAGCGGCCTTCGTTGGCGGCCTCGTACTGGGAAGATTTCCCGAACATCTACGGAGGGCGTGACCTATTGGGCGGCGGAACTTGGCTTGGTGTGACAAACCGTGGCCGATTTTCCGCGGTCACGAATTACCGTGATCCAAACGCTCCACCGGGAACTCGGTCACGAGGGAATCTGGTCGCCAATTTTCTAAAGTCTGAGCAGCCGGCGAGAGAGTATTTAGCGGACGTAGAACGACACGGATCCGAATACTCGGGATTTAATCTGCTCGTTGGTGAGATCGGCGAGACGCAGGAGCTCTTTTATTATTCCAACCGCGGCGAGGGAATTCGCGAATTGTCTGCCGGAATTTACGGCCTGAGCAATCACATGCTCGATACACCGTGGCCGAAGGTCGTGAAAGGAAAAACGTTGTTTGCGGACCTGATTAGGTCGGGCAAGACGTCGAATCAGGATCTCTTCAACATCTTGTCGGATGAATCAACAGCCGACGACAAGGATCTCCCAACAACCGGAATTTCATACAAGGCGGAAAAGGCTGTGTCGGCGATCTGTATCAAGACGGCCGACTATGGCACGCGGTGCTCAACCGTTTTACAATTTGACCCACATTTAGAATGGAGCTTTGAAGAGCGGGTGTTGGTGTAGATGATTAATTCATTGATCATGCCGATTGTTGTCAGGAAAACACCTTTCGGTATTT
>JADYZI010000217.1 GCA_020853255.1 Acidobacteriota bacterium | reverse complement strand
TGAGCGCGTTGTCAAAGAGGTCAACGCCTGCGCAGAAAGCCTCGGCTTTAGAATAAAAGGGACGATCGAGTCGCCCATCCTCGGAGCCGAAGGAAATAAGGAATTTCTTGCGTGTTATTTGCTTGATAACGCCTAGAGCAAGTAGATCGGCATCTCCGTATCAGGGTCATCATATACGGAAGTGCGTATGTGTAAAGTTTCCCTGGCTGATGGTCGCTGCCGAACGGGCTCTTCGGAGTGTCCGGTGATCACGGACAATACAGAGCCGGCCTCCGGGGAAATAACATTTATGTGATAGTAGATGTGTTTGCCGTCACGGCGCGTCGCCACAACATCATGGTCGCGCAGGAAAGCCAGGTGGCGGGATATTTTGGGTTGGCTTTCGCCAAGCTCTTCAGCGAGATAGCCGACGGACCTTTCCTCGTCAGCCATCAAACGCAGGAGTCTTAAGCGTGTCGGATCTGAAAGCGCCAAAAAGAGAGAGCAAAGAGCAAGGTCATTTCTATTCGTCATTGGCCAAAAGCCTCCATCTTTGACATATTACGCCGGGCATATATGTAAATGCAACCAGATATTCTTTTACTATGAACAAGACTTCGATATTCACTAAAGCTGTCCACGCCGGCCTCGACAGAACCGAGAATCACGGCTCACTGTCGATGCCGGTCTATAATGCGTCTGTTTATGCGTTCGCGAACGCTCATGAAGCGGCGGAGATACACAACGAGATCAAGCCCGGATTTTATTACGGAAGGATCAGGAACCCGACAACAGATGCCCTCGAAAATGCTATTGCGGAACTTGAGAATGCGGACGAAGGGCTGGCTTTTGCCTCCGGGATGGCAGCTATCGCCGCCGCGATCCTGACCAATGTGAAGACGGGCGAGAGCCTTGTTGCACCGAGATCGGGATATTCGACAACTCAGCATCTGCTGAGCTTTCTGCGGTCCGAATTCGGCGTCGAGACCATCTTTGTTGATGCCGCCGACGCGTCTGCCTACGAGGCCGCGGCCAAGAGCAACACTAAGCTCTTTCTGATCGAAAGCCCATCAAATCCGATACTTCAGATCACGGATCTGGCGGCCGTTGCCGAGGCCGCAAAGCGGTTCGGAATTGTTACGCTTGCTGACAATACGTTTGCCACACCTTTTAATCAGCGGCCGCTCGACCTCGGAATTGATATCGTTGCTCACAGTGCGACCAAGTACATCGGTGGGCACAGCGACCTTACAGCCGGACTCTTGGCCGGCAGATCGGATCTGACCGATGCCACCCGTCAGAAAGGAGCGCGACTCTTTGGCGGCAATATCGCTCCCCAAGTTGCCTGGCTTGCTCTCCGAGGGATACGAACATTCGCCCTAAGAATGGAGCGGCACAATTCCAACACATATGCATTAGCGAATATGTTGGAGAAGGATGGGCGGGTTGAAAGGGTCTATTATCCCGGCCTTGCCTCGCATCGAAACCATGATATCGCGAAAAGGCAGATGTCGGCTGGATTTGGCGGGATGATCTCGTTCGACCTTGGCACGTTGGAACGCGGCCGTGCGTTCGTTAACTCGGTGAAACTGTGTGCTTTAGCAACTTCGCTCGGCGGTGTCGAATCGATCGTTCAACATTCAGCCTCGATGACCCATGCGACGCTTTCGCCTGAAGAGCGAAAGGCTGCCGGTATTGGCGACGGATTGATACGTTTCTCCGTCGGTGTTGAGGATCTTGAGGATATCAGGGCCGATATCCTGTCTGCCCTGGACGCTCTCGATTCGTAAAACGACGTCTAAAAGATATATGCGGGCGAGCATATATATAATGAAGAATGAAAATGGCGGCCCGTTTTCGAGCCGCCTTATTTGCCTGGTCGGGAAAATGTTATGAAAGACCGCTAAGCTTCTTGAGTGTCGTCACCGTCTTTTGAACGGCTCATTTGCGGAGCCGCCGCCACGGACGGAAGGGGAACACCAACGCCATCCGCGCTTACGAGCGGTGTGAGGTCATCGTCCCGCTCTTCTTCCGGTTCGGCGATGATCATCTTGCCGGACTGCTTGGTAAAGATCAGTCCGTCCTTCTCCGTGTCAAAGTCGACCAGCACGAGATCGCCGGTTTCAACCTGTTCAGTAGCAACAAGATTCGAAAGCGGATAAACGAGATAGCGTTCGATGGCACGCTTGAGGTGGCGGGCGCCGTACTTAAGATCGATGCCTTCGTTGAGCAAGAACTCTTTCGCCGGCTCGGAACAGTCGAAGACGAACTTCGTGCCGGCCGATTCTGTGATGCGGTCCTGGACAGCAGCAAGCTCGATGTCGAGGATCTGCCGCAGGTGATGTTCTTTCAAGCTTCGGAAGACGACGACCTTGTCTATACGGTTCATGAACTCGGGCGAGAATTTTCGTTTCGCGGCCTCGAGTGCTGTCCGGTAGATCTTCGTGTCGATCTCGTTATCTTCTTTTGCTTTGTCCTGCTTCGTCGGAGCAAAGCCGATGCCGCCGGAGATCATCTCGGACATCTCGCGTGCACCGAGGTTCGACGTCATTATGACGACGGTCTTTGAAAAATCAACGCGGCGATTATCGCCCAGCGTTAAAGTTGCTTTGTCGAGAATGCCGAGCAGAAGCTGCCAAAGGGAATCGGACGCCTTCTC
>JADYZI010000216.1 GCA_020853255.1 Acidobacteriota bacterium | reverse complement strand
GTCGGCGGATCTGGGATAAATAATGTGATCTTTGACAATAGTCCGGCGTTCGGCCGATGTCGAACGCCGGATAAAATAATCTATCTAAGCTGCTGCAGCGGCTGTCGCCGCGACTTCAAAATGGGCTGTGAAATGCCGTAGGAACGGAGTTTCCTTTACGATTCTAAGCCCTTTCGTTTCGTTTGCCGCATCCTTGATCTCGTCAAACACTTCGATCACATAATCGATGTGGCTTTGCGTGTAGACCCTGCGAGGGATCGCAAGCCTAACGAGTTCTGACGCGGCGGGGATCAAGTTGCCGGCCTCGTCGTATTTTCCGAACATAACAGAACCGATCTCGACTGCGCGAATACCGCCCCGCTTGTATAGTTCGCAGACCAGAACCTGGCCCGGATACCGGTTCACAGGAATGTGCGGGTATAGGAGGCTTGCATCGACGTACACCGCATGGCCGCCGATCGGGTAAAGAACCGGAATGCCTTTCGCCCTAATGTGCTCGCCAAGATATCGCGTGCTTACGATGCGATAGTTGAGATAATCAGTATCAAAAACTTCGCGAAGCCCCTGAGCGATCGCCTCCATATCACGGCCCGAAAGGCCGCCGTAGGTCACGAAGCCTTCAGTGATGATGAGCAGATTGGTGCAGGCTTCGGCGATCTTCGCATCTCGTAATGCTAGAAAGCCGCCCATATTTACAAGAGCATCTTTCTTTGCACTCATGATGCAGCCGTCAGCAAGCCGAAACATCTCCTGAGCGATCTCGCGGTAGGATCTTCCTTCAAACCCCTTTTCGTATTCGCGAATAAACCAGGCATTCTCAGCTATACGGCAACAGTCAAGGATGAATAGGATGTTGTTGCGTCGGCAGATGTCGGCCGTAAGCCTCGCATTCTCCATGCTTACCGGCTGGCCGCCTCCACTATTGTTGGTTACCGTAAGCACGACTGCCGCTATATTCTCGGCACCATGTTTCGCTATCTCCTCCTCCAGGCGTCTGAGGTCTATATCACCTTTGAAGTGATAGTCGGAATCGTGATCCGCCGCGAGATGGGTTGGAATATCAATCGCAGCAGCTCCGCCGAATTCGATGTTTGCCCGTGTGGTCTCGAAATGTGTGTTGCTGAGGAATACCTTTCCTTGTCCCCCAAGCTGGCCATAAAGAATTCGTTCGGCGGCACGGCCCTGATGGGTCGGCAGTACGTACTCAAATCCTGTGAGGTCTCGGACCTCATCATAAAATATCTCCCAACTCGAGGCACCGGCGTATGATTCGTCGCCACGCATGATGCCGGCCCACTGCTCACTACTCATCGCCGAGGTTCCGCTGTCGGTCAAAAGGTCGATGATCACATGGCGCGAATGTAGAAGGAACGGGTTGTAGTGAGCCTCTTTGATGTATCTTTCACGTTCCTCGGGTGTGGACATAAAGATCGGCTCGACGGACTTGATCTTAAAGGGTTCAATGATCGTCTTTGGCATTAGATTATTCCTTTTTGTTGAATGAATTTCGGCAATGCTGTGACATGCGTCACAGATCTATTTTAACTCTGCCGAACGTATTTTTACTATTTACCCGAGTGCCTGCCGGGCTTGCAGGCGAAAAATTCACCGATGGCGAAAGAACATACACGATCGTGGGCGGAACCATTCAAGATCAAGATGGTCGAGCTCCTAAAAATGACTACCTCTGCGCAACGGGCAAAGGCGATAAAGAACGCTGGGTACAACACGTTTCTTCTTAGATCAGAAGATGTCTATATTGATCTTCTGACCGATAGCGGTACATCGGCGATGAGCGATGCTCAGTGGTCGGGGCTGATGCAAGGAGACGAAGCGTATGCCGGCAGCAAGAATTTTTATCATCTTGATGCGGTCGCGAAGAAATACTATGGATTCAAGTACATCATTCCTACCCATCAGGGCCGCGGAGCAGAGAATCTCCTTTCCCAGGTGATGATCAAGAAGGGTGATGTGATCCCGGGAAACATGTACTTTACGACCACTCGGCTTCATCAGGAACTTGCCGGCGGCCGATTTGTCGATGTGATCATTGATGAGGCGCACGATCCTGAAAGTCTGCACCCGTTCAAGGGCGACATCGATATCGATAAGCTCGCGTCCCTCGTCAAGAAACACGGGGCCGAAAAGATCCCATATGTTTGTGTCGCGACGACGGTGAATATGGCCGGTGGACAGCCGGTCAGTATGTCCAATCTGAAGGCCTTGCGGGCTTTTACAGCAAAGCATGGGATCAAGGTAATGCTCGATATGACCCGCATCGCGGAGAATGCGTGGTTCATCCAGCAGCGTGAAAAGGGATATTCACGTCGCAGCGTGGCAAGCCTCGTTAAGGAGATCTGCAGCTACACGGACGGGGCTACTTTTAGCGGAAAGAAAGATGCGTTGGTGAATATCGGCGGCTTCCTTGCCCTTAACGACAAGGAGAAATTTGAAGAAGCGAGCAATCTCGTCGTGGTCTATGAAGGCCTTCATACGTACGGCGGTCTTGCCGGCCGTGACATGGAAGCAATGGCGATCGGGATCATCGAATCGGTCCAGGATGATCATATGGACGCACGCATTGGGCAAGTGCTCTATCTTGGCAATGAGTTGGCCGAACGCGGCATACCGATAGTTAGACCGATAGGCGGCCACGGCATTTTTGTGGACGCAAAGAAGTTTCTTCCGCATTTGAAGCAAACCGAATTCCCCGCTCAGATACTTGCTGCGGAACTCTACGAGGACGCCGGCATACGTGCAATGGAGCGAGGGATCGTGTCAGCCGGTAGAAACGCGAAGACAGGCGATCACTATTACCCGAAGCTTGAGCTTGTAAGACTCACGATCCCGCGGCGTGTTTATACGCAGGCTCATATGGACGTGATCGCCGAATCTGTGGAACGCGTCCACCAGCGACGCGAAAAGATCCGCGGCCTTGAAATGGTGTATGAGCCGAGATACTTACGATTCTTTCAGGCGAGATTCAAAAAGAAATAGCCTGGAATAGTTTGATCAGATCCCGCTGAACCCGCCATCGATCTCGAACGCAGTTCCGGTAACGAAGGCGGCTTCATCGGAAGCTAGATATAAAACAGCGGCGGCGATCTCTTCAGGGGCAGCCATTCGGCCAATGGCTTGGGTGGCTGCCATTTCTTCATACGCCTTTGCCGGGTCTGGATATTCCGCAAGGCGTTTCTTTACGAACGGCGTTTCTACACGTCCCGGGCAAACCGCAACTGCGCGGATCCCATCTTTTGCATGGTCAACTGCAAGGCATTTTGAGAAACCGACCACCGCAAACTTTGTTGTGCAGTATGCAAGACGATCCGGAATCGCAACAACGCCTCCGATCGACGCCATGTTGATCACGACGCCGCTCTTACGCTCGATCATCGCCGGAAGGAAAGCCTTGGTTAGGCTGAACATACCGCGGACATTGACGGAGAATAGGCGGTCTAGGTCTTGCGATTCAGTCTGTAGTAACGTCCCGACGTGGCCGATCCCCGCATTATTAACGAGTATGTCGAGAATGCCGCATTTTTCGATGACCTGCGCGGCAACGGCCCAGCAATTATCGTCGTCGCTTACGTCGAGCTGCATAAATTGTGCACTACCACCCGCTTGGACGATCCGATCGGCCGCTTCTCTACCTGCATTCTCATTAATATCTGCCAAGACGACTGATGCACCTGCATCTGCAAGAACGTGAGCGATGGCCTCGCCGATTCCGGATGCGGCTCCGGTCACCAATGCAGTTTTACCGCTTAGATCAAACATCACTCTTTACCTTCCAACAACCGAATTCTTTAAGACGCCCAAGCCTTCGATCTCAACCTCGGCAACATCGCCCGCCCGTAGAAAGATCTTTGGATCGCGCGCAAAACCGACGCCCGGCGGTGTGCCCGTAGCGATCACATCTCCCGGTTCCAAGGTTATCGTTCTTGAAATGAACTTTATCAAGTCGGGTATGCGGAAGATCATTTGGGCGGTTGTAGAGTCCTGCAGCGTCTCGCCGTTCAATCTAAAGCTGATCTGCAGGCGATGCGGATCCGGAATTTCGTCTTTTGTGGCAACATACTCCCCCATTGGAGCGAAGGTGTCACAGGATTTTCCCCGCTGCCACTGACCGTCCGCAAACTGAAGGTCGCGGGCGGACACGTCATTGAAATTCGTATACCCGAATACAAAATTCATTGCATCTCCGGCCG
>JADYZI010000215.1 GCA_020853255.1 Acidobacteriota bacterium | reverse complement strand
GCGGGCGATTTTTTGCCTTTCATTTGATTAAAGGCGAACATTCTATTTGTGATATCGTAAACGGTGTTGGAGCAAGAAGAAGCGGAGCGCTTTCAACATACCTCGTTGCGTATCTTCGAATGAGAGAACTTTCCCTTTCAAATTCCAGGCTTGACAGAAGATACGACGTTAGCAAACGGCTCGGACAGGGAAGTTATGCAGAGATCTTCGTCGCGCGCGACACGCTTGCTTCACCCCGCTCGCCGCACAGTACGGTCGTTGTTAAGGCTCTCAATGTTTTCCTTCAGGAAGACGTTGATCTCGATCTTGAAAGAACGCTCGTCGAGAACTTTCAAAATGAAGCCGTCGCTCTTGATAGGGTTCGCCATCCCAACATTATCAGCCGTCTCGGGCACGGAACTGCACGCGACCTGGCCGGGGTCGTTTTTCACTATTTGGTGCTTGAATATATGGCAGGCGGCGATATCCAATCGTTGATACGCCAACGGCCTCTGCGGATCGATGCGGCTCTCAAATATATCGAACAGGCATGCGCCGGCCTTGCCCATGCACATTCACGAGGCATCATACACCGCGATATCAAACCTCAAAATCTTCTGCTTACCGAGGATCTAGTTACGCTAAAGATCGCAGACTTTGGTGTTGCGAGGTTTTCGGCTGCGGATTCGCCGATAACACGGGTCGGTACGAATATTTATGCTCCGCCGGAGCACAGTCCTGCGTATTTTTCCGATACCGCAGAAAGGCTTACGCCGGCCGCCGATATTTACTCGCTGGCAAAGACCGTCTATTCGATAATCACGCGGGAGCCGCCGCGACCTTACACGGGCAAGCCGATCGAAGGTCTTCCTGAGGCGTCGAATGACGAAGAATGGTCGGACAGCCTTCTCGAGGTGCTAAATCGGGCTACTGCTGACGATCCCGGCCGCAGGCCGCAATCGGTCGAGGAATTTTGGTTCGATCTTGGCCCGGTATTGAATATCGTTGCCGATATGGACCCGGAGACGGTCGTCAAGAGAACGGGGGATCTGCCACAGCCGCACGTCTCGCGTGGTTATACACCTTTGGTACCTGAGCAGCCAAGTTTTGAGGCAGTTCTGAAGGAGAATACGCAATCGTCGGCCAGGGAGCAGCACGCTCCGATCGGAAACACTCCGCCCTCGAAAGCGGTCATCGATTATCCGGCTTATGAACCGGTGCAGGAAAGGGCGGCGATGTCGATCCCAGCACCGCAGAACATAAATCCGCCTGCTAGCGCACCGAAGAGAGCTTGGAAGGCTTCGCTCCGGCGGTTTGCGATCTTCGTGGCCTTTGCCGCGATATTTACAGGTGCCCTGTATGCGACGGCTCTCTATTTTAGAAACAACGATGTCATTGAATCCGTGCGAAATCGGCTAATGCCTAGAATGGCCATTGCCAATACCGACGTTTATCTGCGGCCGACCCCGAGTACTGACAATGACCCTGTCGGGCTCGCAACAAAAAATTCTCGTGTCCGTATTGTTGCGACACACGAAAATTGGTACCAAGTTGATATAGTTGAACAGGGCCGCGAACGCGTTGGCGGGCCAAACTCTACCCACGGCTGGCTCAATGGCAAGTATGTGGATATACAGGAGAATTAGAAAAGTTGGCTTCTAATATTCTTGAAAAGGTCAGACGATGGATCGACGAGGATTCGGTGGAGACCACGCTCGAGAAGGCCGCGCGCGATGCACAGGTAAAAGCTCGAAATCGTGCGGAGCAATTCATCGTTGCCATTGCTCAAAAGATCGAAGCGGTCATCCAGGAAGAAATGGTTCCGCTGCCGCAGGGAACTGTCATTATTCCGAGGGAGTTCACGGTCTTTTTCAGCACAGATGACGATAAGGAGTGGCAGGGTGAAAAACGTCGAGGCCTGGAAAAAGGGCTTTATCACATTTTGGGCGAGCGGGCTCGTGAGATCGCCGGAAAGAAGAAATTGGAAACGAGTTCATTCGGGATCGAGTTTCGTATAGATGGAACTCTCGAAAAAGGAGAGATCCGCGTCGAGCATAGTTGGGAAGATTCAACATCGAATAAGACCGGCGTACTCGCACGGCCAAAAGGGATCGAACAGATGGAGGCTCGCGAAAAACTCACCGTTCAAACGGCTCAGGCTCCGCAGGTACCACCGCCGGCAAGAATTCCGCCTTCACCGACCACCATCTCCCAGCAGAAAAGCCCAAGCACCGCTAGATCCATTGAACAAGCGGTTCCTCTCTCCGTGGCGCCGGAAGCCGAAGAAATGACCCACGTTGCCTCAAGGGCAAAGGAACTTTATAAGCTTGAGGTTTGGCGAGGCGGCCAGCGGCAGAATGTAATACCGATCTATCAACGTCAGATCGTCATCGGACGCGGTTCGAAATCAAAACCTGTTGACATACCGCTCTCCGGAGATGTCGAAATCAGCCGACGGCATCTCGTGATCGGACATGAGGAAAACGGCTCGTTCTGGATACTTAATGAGGGCAGAAATGCCGCTGAGATCGGCTCTTTTGAATTGCCGGCCGGGCAAAGGTATCAGCTACAACCGGGAATGACGGTTACGGTATGCAGCTATTCAATTCGAGTGGTGCGGTAAGATGTTGTAAATGATTCATTTACAACATCAGTATTGAGAAGTATCTTTAACGTTGCCTCGACCTTTTCGACAACCTCCGGCGGATAGCCAAAGAGCCTTGAATTTGCCTCAAACTCATCGCGATCGAGCACGATCGGCTCTTTTCCGGGCCAGATCAGCACATCAATATCAAGATCAATGTACGAAAGCTGCGACTCGGTCAGAGTCGGCGGCATTGCGATATTGCAGTAGTAGTTGCGGAGTTCGCCGCTAGGAGATTCGAAACGGAATATGTTGTACCAACGGTCGGGCCAATAAAATTCGTAGGAGACGGTGCCGGCTTCTATAATCCCAAGGTCCGGATGCTCGATCGTGCGTTCAAACACGCCGACGAGGTCGATGCGCGAGGAGGTTTCGCCGATTATTTCGCCCGTCCATTCGCGGCGCACCGTTCCGTCAAAAGCAAGAGAACGGACCGTTACGATCCTATTCTTCATCGCGAACGATCAATACCGAACAGTGAGCGTGGTGAACCACCGAATCTGAG
>JADYZI010000214.1 GCA_020853255.1 Acidobacteriota bacterium | reverse complement strand
TAATGTTCGCCTTGTGTACGGCGGTCACTTTCGTCCGTCCGTTCGATCGAGCAAATTCGAACGCATAACGGGCGATGCGCGTTGAAGCCTTTTCGGTGATGATCTTCAAGCTTTCAACCACGCCCGGGACCACAATGTGTTCAAGGCCCGCATAAAGGTCCTCAGTGTTTTCGCGGACCACCACCAGATCGAGGCCCGGATACCGGCACGGCACGTTTGGCAGGGCCTTGATCGGGCGGACATTTGCATAAAGGTCAAGCGCTTTTCGCAGGCCAACGTTCACGGACGTAAAGCCCTTTCCTATCGGCGTCATCTGCGGGCCTTTCAGGGCAACCTTGTTGCGCTTGATCGATTCAATGGTCGATTCAGGCAGCGTTGTACCGTATTTTTCCTGTGCCTGGGCCCCCAGAATATGGGTTTCCCACCCAATATCGACGCCGGTTGCCTCAATAATGCGGACCGTTGCTGCGATGATCTCGGGGCCGATGCCGTCGCCGGGAATTAATGTAATATTGTGTTTCATCTATATGTTTTCCGGGTTTTTCGATCGGATTGTATAATATATTGACAAGCTTAATTTACAGGCGTACGGCCTAAAGGACAAGTATCAGATTTGGCGAATTACGATGTATTGATAGTCGGCGGCGGGGCGATCGGGCTTAGTGTGGCCCGTGAACTGCACCGTCTCGGCCTACGGCGCATAGCGGTTTTAGAGCGCGGGCAGATCGGCCGCGAAGCTTCTCTTGCGGCGGCCGGCATGCTTGCCCCGAACGGCGAGAACGAGCAGATCGACGACTTCTACCGGTTCTGCGATGGCTCGCGGAAGATGTATCCTGAATTTGCGGGTGAACTTCTGGCGGAAACCGGCATTGACATTCAACTCGACCAAACCGGAGCTCTGTTTGCTGCGTTTACCGAAGAGGATTCCGAAGATCTCGCTGTCAGATTTTCACGACAAACGGCCGCTGGAATACCCGTAGAAGCCCTCTCACACCCTGAAACGTTGAAGGCGGAACCTTCGCTCTCAAAGAATGTGCGTTCAAGTCTCTACTTTCCGAATGACTGGCAGGTAGAGAATCAGCGGCTTCTGCTAGCTCTGACGCGTTATGCGAACAAGCATGACATCGCGCTGATCGAAGAAACTGAGGTTGATTCCGTCGTCCTGGAAGGCACGGCAGTCCATGGTGTCACTACGTCAAACGGCCAGTTGTCAGCCGGTTCTACAGTGCTTGCGGCGGGTGCTTGGACCTCACAGATCGCCATTAATAATGCTCAAGTTCCGTTTAGTGTTAAGCCGATCCGCGGCCAGATCATCAGTTTTGCTCCGCGGGAACGGCTCTTTCGCCATGTGATATACAGCCATCGGGGCTACCTGGTCCCGAGGGCCGATGGCCGCGTCCTCATCGGAGCTACGGAAGAGGATGTAGGATTCGACCATAGCGCAACACATGAGGCCGAAGTACAACTTATTAATGCGGCGAACGAATTTGCCCCAATTCTCGGAGGCCTGCCGATCGCGGAAACATGGACGGGCTTTCGGCCGTTTGCCGAGGGCGGGCATCCTATCATCGGAGAGGTCCCCGGCTACAAAGGCCTGTATGCTGCTACCGGCCACTACCGCAACGGCATCCTGCTTACACCGATAACCGCTCGGATGCTTGCTCAAAAGATCGTGGGGAGTTCCGATGAATCCCTTTGGGAACACTTTGGCGCGGTCGTAACGCCGCTCGTTGAGAAAAATGCGGCCGCATAGATCAGCAAGTATGGACGATATCCAAAAAATGACATCCGTACCATGCCTCGCATTAGTGATGGCCTTGCTGCTCGTTATGCCCGCATTCGGCCAATCGGGCCGTACTATTTCGACGCCCGTTGTACACGGTGAAATATCGGTCAAGGCGCTGTTCGACGAGGCGAATGGATACAGCAAAGCAAAATTTGCTGAGTTTGAGACCAAGAAGATCAAATACAACGAGGCTCTGCGACTGCAGACCGAACGCGAACAAAAGCAGTTGGCCGCAAAACACGCGGCTGTCACCGAAGCACGGACAGATCTTAAACCCGACGATCTTTATTACCTCGGCCTGCTGCATTGGATAGCTGAAAACCTCGATGGCACCGACGCTGCGCTGAAGAAGTATCTAAGCTCCGGTGAAACTTCACCCGACAAGGCCCAAACTGCTCGGTCGATCGTTGCGGTTATCGCCGCAAAGCAGCGCCGATTGGATGATGCCACGGCAGTGGTCGCTGAGTACGTCAAGAATACGCCGATCAGGCTGGCCGATCGGGCCCGAATGGAGATCGAGCTTGCAAAGGCACTCCATAGGGAGAAAAGCTTTTCCGACGCCGCTGATCACGCAGGTGAAGCATATCGAGCCGCAAAAGCCGTCCTGTTGGAGAGCGGCCCAAGCCAGCGCGGCCTTGACGAAACGCTTGATGCGGCGATGCAGCTCTTCGAAAGCCGACGGGCAGCGGGCAATGAGAAAGAAGCCGACGCCGCTCTTGAGGACCTGAAAAACACGGGAGCTTCCATAGGTTCCGCGAGCATGTACGCTTATGCTGTGGACAAACTCATTGTTCACCTGATCGAAACGGGTCGAAAACCGCTGGCAATGGAAACGTATCGCTCGGCCCTTATTGCCGCCGCGAAAGATCTGCCGGCCAAACAATCGCAAGACCTTGCCATTCGACAGCTAAAGGGTAGGGAGCAACAGTTTAAACTGCTCGGCGAGGCTGCGCCCGAATTTGCTCCGATCGACAAATGGTTTCCAGGCTCTCCGCGAACCGTCCGGTCGCTGCGCGGCAAGGTCGTTCTGCTAGATTTTTGGGCCACCTGGTGCGGTCCGTGCTTCGATGCATTTCCGGCGCTTGCCGAATGGCACCAGGACTATGCGGCCGATGGCCTCGTGATCCTTGGAATGACTCGCTACTATGGAATTGGCGAGGGCATAGCGGTGGACGAGGCGGCCGAGATCGAGTTCTTGAAGCGGTTTAAGAAAGACCAGGCCCTGCCATACGATTTTGTTGTTTCGAAAGGCCAGACAACACAGTTCCTTTATGGTGCGACCGGCCTGCCGACCACGGTTCTCATTGACCGGAAAGGCGTGATACGCTATATCGAAAGCGGTACCAACCCTACACGAATAGAGGAGCTTCGCCAGCTGATGATAAAGCTGCTCGCGGAAAAATAGCGAATGAAGCCAAAAAGAGCGGTCGTCAAGAAAACTAAGACGCAGGGCTTTTATGACCGAATCGCCGATGTCCAAAATCTCGCTTCAAAGGTCAATGGATATCGTGCCTCAGTTGCTAAATATCTCCGCTCGCTCGATCTTGCCATCGGGCCGGATTCATTCGTTCTGGATGCCGGAAGCGGCACGGGCATAGTTACACTCGGTTTTCAGTCCGCCGGCTTCAGGCCGCGGCAAACGGTCGCACTGGATCTCTCGATCAACTCGCTTAAGATAGCCCGCGACAAGTTTAGAAAAGAAAAAAAGAAGGTCGATTCGAAACGTATTTCGTCTGTTCAGTCAAACGTACTTGGCCTTCCGTTTGATGACGACACCTTTGAT
The DNA here is from genome assembly GCA_020853255.1 of Acidobacteriota bacterium. Next base: position 5,172 of record JADYZI010000214.1, on the reverse strand, counting down.
CTGGTACTTACGTGCGGCGTCCTTGAATACGTTTCGCTCGATGATGGCCTCCGTGAACTTTCGCGGGTTCTTAAGCCAGGTGGCCGGCTGGTGCTGATTCCGGTGAAGCCTTCCCTGGTTGGGTCGGTCCTTGAGTTCCTCTACAAATTCAAGCTCCACCCGATGAAAAACGTAAGGCGGATCTCTCAGCAGTACTTTAATATCGTCAGCGAGCACGAATTCCCTGTTGCCGAGCCGATCGGGTGGTCAAAGTCCATTTTCCTGCTTGAAAAGCCCACCGCCCAAGCCTAATGGACCAAACGCGGCACCGGCCACTAATAATCGCGCATCGCGGCGCCAGCTCCGTCGCACCTGAAAATACTATTGATGCATTTAGAAAGGCCATCGATGCCGGAGCCGACGGAATTGAGTTCGATGTCCGCCTGGCTCGTGACGGCGTTCCGGTGGTCATTCATGACCGAACGTTAAAGCGAACGAACAAGGTCGATCTTGCCGTTTCTGATCTGACATCGAAAGAACTTGCAGCGATCGATGTAGGAAACAGATTTGCGGAGCGCTTCAAAAGCACAGGTCAGGACGAGAGCGGGAATGCTTCGGTGAACATACCAACCCTTGCCGCTACACTGGAGTTTCTATGTGATTTCAAAGGCGAGGTCTTTATCGAGCTAAAATGCGGGCTAAGCGACCTCGTCCCGTTGACCGTCGCCGTTTGTGATGAGGTCAGAAACTCTCGGATCGCACCGCAGGTCATAGTCAAAAGCTTTAGGCTTGCCGTAATTCCACGCGTTCATGCTCACGCCCCTGGCGTACGTACGGCCGCACTCTTCGAACCCAAGGTCACGACACTTCTGCGAAAGCGAAGACACCTGGTCGAAATAGCCGCGGAGATCGGCGCAAACGAACTTTCGGTCCATTATTCCCTGGCGACACGCAATCTGATGGAAAGGGCACGTAAACACGGCATCCCCGTAACCATCTGGACCGCCGACAATCCGCGTTGGGTCGAACGTGCCCGCTCGCTTGGGTTAAAGGCGATCATTACCAACGATCCCGCACGGCTGCTTGCACGGCGAGAAGAATTGACAGAGAACGAATAGAAAAACGTCCGCTGCAGGCTCAGGCGATGGGGGGTCTCCACGGCCTTATGTCTTTGGCCGGGCGAATTTAGAATCGTCTATCGGCAAGTTGTGCTTGACCTCGGTCGAGGTCAGGATGATCTCAAAACTCGGTGTCTGCGTCCGAACTCGGTGGGCCACCATCACGCCATCCACCGGTCGAAGGTCTTCATAATAGCTCGTCATCGGCAGGTTGCCTTCGGGTGCGATGGCGATAAAGTCCGAACGCAGCATCATTCCAGTTTCCGTATCGAAGTACCAGGTCTCTGGCGAGAGGCCGTCGGCGGAGGCGACGAGCGCGTAGGCATTACGCTCACCCACCTTCTCGATCCCTTTCAATTCCATTTTCGGAAAGAGTTTCGCCAAATTGATATCACGGTAGAAATTATTTAGCAGCTTTGCCTGAAGCAATTCGGCCCCAGTGCGTTCGCGACTGCCCTGAATGGGATTTATTGACCACGCCGTCTTGCCGTCCGTGCCCTCAAGCAAGTCGCCGACGCCGGCGATGGTAATCTTTGAAAATCCTTTCGCCTCAGGCGCAGCATAGGATTCGAATGTACCCTTTAGGTTCATCGGAACCAGATCGACCGTGCCTTTAACAGTGCGGCTCTTGAGATTTTGAATAGCGTCGCGGCCGCCGAGGGCTTTAACATATTTGGCTAATATCTCGTTCACCGAAGGAAGCTTTGTGGGCTTGGCCGGTTCAGCTTTCTGACTAAATACGGAAAAGACGAGGGTAGCGGTTATTAAAGCAAATAGAACTGAATTTCGCTTCATAAGTTCAAATATTGATCTGGTCTAGAATATGGCCGCCATCTGTTGGGCAAGATCATCGCCCGGCCGCCGCCAATTTAGATTCTGGAATAATTTTAAGCGCCGCCGCGAGTTGGGCGTCGCCACCGGCAAGCAGAGCGGCGCGGGTTTGTTTTATCTGAACATCCGGAACAACGCCGCGGCCTTCGATGATAACGTTCTTTGGTGATCGATAATCCGAAATTGCGTATTGAAACAGATACCCCGTGGGCAATTTCTCGAATACCGACGGAAGGACGGCACCGGCCGTAGTTTCGCCCAGGATGGTTGCCCTGCCCGTGTCCTGCATACCGGCGGCAAAGACCTCACTGGTCGAACCTGTTCCGTGATCGGTCAAGACGATCACCTTTCCGGCAAATGGATCGGGTTGCGGAAAGGCAACGAACTCCATCGAACCACTCCGCGTTCTCATCGACCCAAGTGATGCCTTTTCGCTAACCAGCAAGCCAGCCAATCCGGGAGCCATACCGCCAACTCCGCCTGGATTGCCGCGAAGATCAACGATGATCGCTCGTGCGTGAGCAAACTCCGCAACTGCCTTACGGAGCTTTGCCATCTGCGGCACCACCCACATATTAAATCGGATGTAACCGACATTTTCCGGCAAAAGATGCGCGTCGAAAACAACCTCCTGGGGCGGAAAGTTCCCTATGGCCTGTGACATCTCGCCGGCGAATGGAGCGCGAACGAACTTGAATACTCTCGCCCGATCGTCGGCATCAAGCACGCCAAGCGAAAGCGTGCTTTCGGGTTTGGAATTGATCGTGGCTTCGAGCGTTCTTTCAAGCCGGACCAGACGTATCCCTGCGGTTACCTTTCGAGCGGCAAGTGACGCTTCCAAGGGAGCGACGATCTCTTTCCACGGCTTGCCATCGATCGTCGTAATGATCTCGCCGGTTCTAACTCCGGCTTTCGCCGCTGGCGAACCGACATCGACGCGATTAATGACGGGAACACCGTCCAGCATAAGGACATCGATTCCCGTAACACCGCGGCCCGTTTGTGCCGCTACCACCTCAGCCGTCGGCGGATAGATGCCAAAATGCGAAAGCTTCAACTCGCCAAGCATCCTCCGAAGGACATCGTGAAATTCCCTGTCCGACAGGCCCGGAGCAAGCGCTTCAGGTTCGTATGCTGTCCTGACCTTTTTCCAATCGACGCCGCCGAACGTCGGATCATAATGCTTGTCATTTACCGTCGTCCAAACCCGTTCGAATGCCTGAGCGCGGATGGTCGCAGATTCGGGCACAGTGGGCAAAACCGCGGCCGTTTGTGCAAAAGCATTAAGGGCGGCCAATGCTGAAATGGCAAAAGCGAGAATGAACTTCATAGAATTCGACAGCCGAGGCCTGTTGGTCTTGATGAGCTATACGCCTAATCGGTTTGCCGCATTTCACAAATTGGCGCAAGTCACATCCGGCAAGGCGTCTGCCAGTTCATTCTTCCGCCAATCTGAAGATCGGACCGCGAACGGCAAACGGTTCCGGTATCCAAAATGATATGTCCGGGTTCAACATCGGCCATGTCGCGTTGTCCTGCCGTCCGGGCGCGCCCGCCGAACAGACGGCCCGAACGATCACGGAGTATGGCCGCGTTGAGGCTCTAAAAGTTATATCCACAGGCTGCGAAAGGTTGGGACGCGTATATGTTGCCGTTACAGGGCCTTTCGTTCCAAATGTGTATGGCGGAATGGTCACGTTCGCATTCGAAGCGCTGATAACGGTAAAACTCTGCAGCCCCGCAGTGTTATCAGCTACATTGACAGTGACCGATCCTGGTCCGGATGTGATCGCCTCGAACGCCAAACCCGCTCCTGGGAACGATTCGGTAACAGTTAGCGTCGGAGTGCACGTCCCTTCCGGAGTTGGTGTTGGAACCGGCGTAGGCGAGGGCGTTGGTGTCGCCGTGGGCAAAGGTGTCGGAGTTGGTGTCGCCGTCGGCGAAGGTGTCGGAGTTGGTGTCGCCGTCGGCGTTGGCGTTGGTGTTGGCCCACCTCCCGAACACTGCGCACGAATAAGAATGGCATATCGCCGCAAGGAAGCCCGCAGTGTAAAGTCAACAGGTTGGCTGCCCGCGGGAATCGTAAATGTCGCCGTCACCGGATCAAATGTTCCCCACGGAAAGTTCGGTATGGTCACATTTGCGTTCGTCGAACTGACCTCTGAAAAGCTTTGCAGCCCCGGCCCGCCGTTCGCAACGTCAACCGTTACCGAATTCTGCCCCGCGGTTATCGAACTGAACGCATTCACACTGCCCGGTATCAACTCCGTCACGGTCAGCGATGGCGTGCACACGCCCGGATCCGGCGTCGGTGTCGGGGTTGGCGTTGGTGTTGGCGTCGGTGTAGCTGTCGGCGTTGGTGTTGGTGTCGGTGTTGGCGTCGGCATCGGCGTTGGCGTCGGTGTTGGTGTCGGTCCAGTAGCGGGAACTATCTTCTGCACAGTTCCGAGCGAAAGATTCGCGATGTAAAGTTCGCCAGCCTCATCTTCTCCAAACGATGACAGGTTGAAATCTGGTGTTTCCGCCAACGGTACCTGCTGCCCGCTGTTCCACATCAGGATCTCGCCGGTGCAGTAATCGCCGTAGGCGTAAGCTCCGGTCGGCAGAGTTCCCAGCGTTCCCCGATAAACAAAACCGCCGATTACCGAGCAACGAGCGCTTGGTGATGCACTGCTGTACTCAAAGATCGGTGGTATGAAATTCGATGGGGTGCAGAGGCTGGGGTCGTTTCCGGTACACTGTGTCCCCTCGTAAACACGCCAGCCGTAATTGCCGCCGCGATCGATACGGTCAACCTCTTCTATCGAACCTTGTCCGACATCGCCCGCCCAAAGTTGCCGGCTTCCACCTCGGTCAAAAGACCAGCGGTACGGATTCCTTAGGCCGACGGCATAGATCTCATCGGCTCCGGTTATACCGACATACGGATTATCCGCAGGGACGGTATATGCGGGAGCAGGATTTTGGGCCAGGTTCGGCGTGATCCGGAGGAACTTGCCCAGCAGATTATTTATATCCTGTGCCCTGTTCCCCGGGTCGTTGCTCGAACCGCCGTCACCCATACCGATGTAAAGATTATCGACGCCGCCGTCGTTTCGAAATTCGATCGTTCCCCCTTTGTGGTTTGTGAAGGGTTGAAGGATGACAAGCAAAATTTGTTCACTGTTTGGATCGCCGGCCGTGTTGTTATCGGTTGCCGTAAACCGCGAAATAACTGTCGCGCCGTCAATGGTGCGCGTATAGT
>JADYZI010000213.1 GCA_020853255.1 Acidobacteriota bacterium | reverse complement strand
GGCATTCTTTATGACCCGGAGCACACCTCACGCTATGGCACGATCTACGACCTTGAGCTCGACCGGATCGGCCGCGTAATCAAGAGGACGCGATATTCTGTCGAAGGAAGAATCGTAACGATCGAGACCATCACATTCACCGGCAATGTCCGAAGAAGGAAGCTCTCCGGTGCAGATGGGACGTTCGGGTCCGACGTCGAGGAAAAGCTGGACGAACGCGGAAACGTCGTCGACCGAAAGATCTTCATGGCGAACGGACAAGTGTTTCAGCACTTCGCCTATACCTACGTTTTCGATGAAACCGGAAATTGGGTGAAGCGGACGGAGACGGTCGTCTCTCCTTCGATCAAAAGAAGAATGAATCGCTCAAAATACAGTGAGGTAACGACCCGCGAGATCCTCTACTACGACGACAAGCCCACCAAAAGGCTGAGCTAACCTTCTCTATTTCCGACTGACGAACGCATTCCCAGCGACCCAGAACCGCAGGGGCAGGTTGGCGTCCTCGCCGGCGTAGTCGATGCCGATGCGTTTTCCGCAGGTGATACTTGCGGCGGGAACGGTGCGGTATTTCTCGATAAATACTTTGCTTCCGAGCAGATCTTCGCCGTTGAATGAACGGTCGATCCCCATCGCGATGCAGAGTTTCCCGGGCCCGGACGTAAGGTCGGCCGGCTTCCTTGCTTTCGGACGACGCTTCTGCATAAGTTCGACGCCCTCAACAGGTTCGACCGCACGGATCAAGATCGCATGCGGCGTGCCCGCAGCACCCGTAACACAGTTGAATTGGTTATACATCCCGTAAACAAAGAACACATACGCAAAACCCGGCTCACCATACATAACTTCGACGCGCTTTGTCCGTCGGCCGCCGAAACTGTGGGCAGCACGGTCGATCGTGCCAAGATACGCTTCCGTTTCGACGATCATCCCTGAAACGCGGCCTTCCGGCGATGAGACCACAAGCAGTTTGCCGAGCAGTTCGCGGGCGATCTTTGCGGTATCTTCACGTGCGTAGAATTTTCTCGGAAGAGGCATATACAACCCAAAGCGTTCGAGTAGAGTCGAAAGGTTTGCTAAGATTCAAGCGTACTACGTTGGATATTGAAATGACGAAACTTGCAATTTTATTCTCGATCCTGCTTTTTGCGGCCGCTGCGGTGCCGGCACAGAAGCCGACAGATGTCCTCGCCACGGCAAAAGGGCATAAGTTCACGGTGGCCGACCTTTCCCCGGAAGTTCAGGCCGAGGTCGCGGCGGCTCCGGAATCAATGAAGAAATTTCGCTCTAGCCTGCTAAGCGAATTGATCGCCACTCGTGCGCTTTCGATCGAAGCTGCCGCAAAGGGCATCACGGTCGGCCGTTTGCTCGCGAACCTGAAGCCCACGATCCCTGCACCGACAGAAGCCGAGATAAAGGCTGCTTACGATGCGAATAAAGAGGCGCTTGGCGACGTTCCGCTCGAAAAGGCACGCCAGCCTATCATCGATTGGCTAAACGGGAAGAAGCAGCAAGACGCGGTCGTCAAGCTCATCACCGATCTTCAAACCAAATACAAGGTTGCGACGGTCAAGGATGTGAACGCAGCAAATCCGACCCCTGCCGATGTTCTTGCAACGTTGGGAACTGTGAAGATCACGCGGGCGGAATTCGACAAGTTCACCGAGTACGATCTTTATGAATTTGCTGCGAAACTCGCTGACGACATCTTGAACGATCTGGATACGGTCATCTTCAACACGCTTGTTGCGGACGAGGCAAAGGCAACGGGCGTCGAGGCAAGCACGATCATAGCCCGTGAGATCACCAATAAGTTGGTAGATTTTAGCGACGAGGAGCACGCACGCCTGAACGCCGAGTTCGGAAAGCGCCTCACCACCAAGTACGGCGTCATATTGCAGTTCAAAGATCCGCGGCCGCCCGTCGAGTCTGTCTCGGCCGGCGACGGTCCTGCCGAAGGGCCGGCAACGGCTCCGGTGACCGTCATAATGTTCAGTGATTTTCAATGCCCGACTTGCTCGGCGGTCCATCCGATCCTCAAAGCGGCAATGGCAGCGTTCCCCGGAAAGGTCCGGTTCGTCGTACGCAACCTTCCGCTTGAATCGATCCACGACAATTCGCTTCTTGCGGCCCGTGCCGCGTCGGCAGCGAACGCGCAGGGCAAGTTTTTCGAGTATATCGATCTCCTGTACAAAAACCAGGACAAGCTCGATGTTGCGAACCTGAAAAAGTACGCCGCCGATCTTGGACTCGATGCTGCTAAGTTCGAGGCCGATATGAATTCGGACAAAGCTCTTGCCGCGATCAAAAAGGATCTTGCCGACAGCGATGCCCTGCACATAACCGGGACGCCTACCATCTTTATCAACGGACGGCGGATCGGGAATCTCTCCGAGGCAAGTTTCAAGGCCGCGATCGACCTTGGTTTGAAGAAATGAAATCTATGCGACTTTTTTTGCTCACTTTATTTTGCTCCTTGGCCGTTGGGTGTTCTGCGAATGCTGTCAACAATGGCACGAATGCCGGTTCTCCGACCCCGATAAAGACGCCGGCGGGCCCGGCCCCCGTCTATGGTTTTGAGATCGTGAAGACATATCCGCACGATCCGAACGCTTTCACCGAAGGCCTCTATTTCAAGGATGGCTTCCTTTACGAAAGCACCGGTCAGGAAGGCAGGTCGAGCCTCCGCAAGGTCGAGCTCGAGACAGGAAAGGTCGTCCAGAAATGGGATCTTCCTCGCGAGGACTTTGGCGAAGGCATTGCCGAGGTAAACGGTAAGATCTACCAACTCACTTACCAGCAAGGGCTTTGCAGACAGTTCGACGCCAACGATTTCAAGCTGCTCAAGGAGTTCAATTATCCGGGCGAAGGCTGGGGAATGACCACCGACGGAACCTTGCTTTATATGACCGACGGAACGCACGTCATCCGCGTGATGGATCCGGAAACCTTCAAGTCAAAGCGTATGATCGTCGTCAAACGCGATGACGGCGAACCGCAGATGCGCCTCAATGAACTCGAATGGGTCAAGGGCGAACTGTGGGCGAACATTTGGCATTCCGAGGAGAAATCCGTGCTTGGAAAGCCGAACTATATCGCCCGTGTCGATCCAAATTCAGGAGTGATCGTCGGCGGGATCGACCTCGGCGGTATCTCGCCGAACGATCAGGCAAAAAGCGCCGATCCGAGCGACCCGAAGAGCGAGAACACTCTGAACGGAATTGCATATGATGCTGCCGGAGATCGTATTTTCGTGACCGG